>NZ_JBIIVN010000024.1:0-21825 GCF_044339385.1 Collimonas sp.
ACGAGATCGCTAAAAAAGGAGTGCTTCAACACCAACTGTTTGATAGACTTATCCACAGCTGCTAACTCAAAACGCAGCGACCAGCCCTGGGTCACATTTCAATCAGCAGGCTGGGTCAAGATTCAATCAGCGCCAACACCAGCGGATCGCAATAGTCGTCATCGAGGCGGCGCAGAATCGCATGCACGCGGCGCAAACCGCTGAGCGTCTTCAGGTACACCATATCGCCGCGCACCATCAGGTCGGCGCCTTCTACCAGCGGAAAACCCAGCGTGTGCGCCAGGAAGGCGTGCTCGGAATAGGTTTCGTTGTAGGGCCCCGGCGTCAACAGCACCACCAGCGGCGGGTCGCCGCCGGACGGTGCCAGGGCGCTCAGGCTATGGTGCAAGGTATGAAAGAATTTCAACAACGATTGCACGTGCATGTCGCGCACCGTATCCGGCATCGCCCGCGACATGATCTGCCGGTTCTGCAACGCGTAACCGGCACCCGACGGCCCCTGCGTGCGGTCCGACATGACCCACCAGTGACCGTCCGGCGAACGCGCCAGATCGATTGCGTACAAGTGCAGATGAATACCGCCGGGCGGCTCGATGCCGCGGCACGGCCACAGATAGCCATGCTGGCCGAACACCAGCGCTGGCGGCAGCAGCCCCTTGGAGAGCAAGGTTTGCGGGCCGTACAGATCGGCCAGTACCGCATTGAGCAGACGCGCGCGTTGCGTCACTGCGGCAGAGAGATTTTGCCATTCGTCGGCAGAGATAATCTGCGGCAGCAGATCCAGTTCCCAGGGCCGGTTGGCGCCTTGCGGATCGGCATACACGTTGTAGGTGACGCCTTCGGCGGCGATGGCTTCGCGCGCGGCGGCGCAGGATTTCCGGCGGCAGATCTTCCAGTTGATCGACCAGAGTCCGCCTGGCGGCCGCTTGCGGCCGCCAGGCTCAAGCATTTCGTCGTAACGATCTGCCTCGGTGGGATAACCCTCTAGTAAACGCCGGTACATGATTGATCGCTTGCGTCACTTGTATTGGTTGGGGACAACCGGTATCAGGCAATGAGAAAGCCGCCGCGTCGTTCCCGCCCACGCGGAAACCCTTTTTGAGACACTAACCTGGACTCCGGCGTGGGCGGAAATGAGCGGCTTATTGGAATAAAACAGTCCCTGAATACCTTGGGTTAGTCAAAAGTGCCGTAAGTCTAACGTAAATGGAAACTCGACGGACGCAATCGGCGCGCTGACCTGCATCGGCCCCGGTGTGTGATTGAGACGGAAATAGCGCGCCAGACGGCGGCTTTCAGCCTCGAACGCATTGACCGGGAAAGTCTCGTAGCTGCGGCCGCCAGGATGCACCACGTGATACTGACAACCGCCCAGACTGCGGGCGCTCCAGGTATCAACCAGATCAAAGGTCAGCGGTGAATCGATGCCGATGGTCGGATGCAGCGCAGACGGCGGCTGCCAGGCGCGGTAGCGCACGCCGCTGACGAATTCACCAACCCGGCCGGTCGGTTGCAGCGGCAACGGCACGCCGTTGCAGGTCAGCACGTAGCGATCCGGCTCCATGCCGCTGACCTTGACTTGCAGCCGTTCCAGCGACGAATCGACATATCGGGCGTTGCCGCCGGAGCGGCTTTCCTCGCCGAGCACATGCCACGGTTCGAGCGCGGTACGCAGCTCCAGATTGATGCCGTTGACTGCGAAATCGCCGATTTTGGGGAAGCGGAATTCAAAGTGCGGCGCAAACCATTCCGGCTTGAGCGCATAGCCGGCTTGCTGCATGTCGTCCATGACGTCGCAGAAATCCTGCCAGATGAAATGCGGCAGCAAGAAGCGGTCATGCAACTCTGTACCCCACCGCACCAGGCGCAGCGGCGTGTAGGGCGTCTTCCAGAAACGCGCCACCAGCGCCCGCAACAACAACTGCTGGGTCAGACTCATGCGCGCGTGCGGCGGCATTTCGAAAGCACGTAGTTCAAGCAGGCCGAGGCGGCCGCTACTGCTGTCGGGCGAATACAACTTGTCGATACAAAACTCGGCGCGGTGCGTGTTGCCGGTGACGTCGATCAGCAAATTACGCAGCAGGCGATCCACCAGCCACGGCGCACATTCGCCGGCTGCCAATTGTTTTTCCATTTCAGCAAAAGCCAACTCCAGCTCTACCACCGCATCGTTGCGCGCCTCATCGACGCGCGGCGCTTGCGAAGTCGGGCCGATGAACATGCCGGAGAACAGATAAGACAACGCCGGATGGTTGTGCCAGTAGCTGATCAGGCTGCGCAACAAATCGGGCCGCCGCAGAAACGGCGAATCGCCCGTAGTGGCGCCGCCCAGCACCAGATGGTTACCGCCGCCGGTGCCGGAGTGATGGCCATCGAGCATGAATTTCTCGGTGCTCAGGCGCGTCTCGCGGGCGACATCGTACAGATAGTTGGCATTGGCTACCAGTTCGCTCCAGCTGTGCATCGGCTGGATATTGACTTCGATCACGCCAGGATCGGGGGTAACGCTGAACTTGGCCAGGCGCGGATCGACAGGCGGCTCGTAACCTTCCAGCAATAGCGGTTGCTGCAAGGCCAGCGCGGTCGCTTCAATGGCCGCCACCAGTTCCAGATAATCTTCCAGACGCGCCAGCGGCGGCATGAACAAATACAAGGTCCCTTGCCGCACTTCCGCACACAACGCGGTACGGACGATCTGATCGGCGGCGTCGAGCCGGACCGGCGCCGTATGGGTATCGCCATTGAACGCCGAACTGTACTTGGGGGCATCGCTGGGGCGGCTGCCAGCAGCACTCTTTTCAGACACGACCTTTGCGGCCGCCAGAGCAGGCGTCGCCAATTGTTGGCGAATCTGTCGGGCGATGGGCAGCGGCGCGAAAGCCTGGGTCGGATCCGCTTGATGCACATACGGAAAATCACCTTTCTTGACCCACGGCTGAGAGTCCAGCGGCAACCGATAACCGAGCGGCGAATCGCCCGGCAACAGATAACAATACTCGCTGCGCAAGTACCAGCTGCCGCTTTTCCAAGCGCTGTCATCGGGCTTGCGCGCCAACGGCAAGACAAACCCGGCCACCTTGCGCAAACCTTGCGAAAACACCCGCGCCAGTCTGGCGCGTTCTTGCTTATCATCGAGACGGGCATCGGATGGATCGACATTGATCGCCAGCCGCCGCTCACGCCAGAGGTAGTAACAAATATCTTCGTAAGCGGCGAATACATACTGGCGATCGAGCCCGAGACGGGTCGCCACGCCGTGCAAGAAACGTTCGGCGGCGCCGTCTTCCGTTGCCTGCTGTAACGTTTCATCGGCGATCAGTTGCGGTATACTCCAGATCGGTTCGCCATCGCGGCGCCAATAACAGTTGAGCGACCAGCGCGGCAGTTGCTCCCCCGGATACCATTTGCCCTGACCGAAATGCGGCAAGCCTTGCGCGGCATATTGCGTACGCAGCCGATGATATAGCTGTGCCGCCAATGGTTTCTTGGTCGGCCCCATGGCGGCGGTATTCCACTCCTCAGCGTCGGGATGATCAAGCGCGACGAAGGTCGGTTCGCCACCCATCGTCAAGCGCACATCGAGGTCGTCCAGGTCGTCATCAATTGCATGCCCCAACTCCTCAATTTCTTGCCATTGCGTTTCACTGTAGGGCTTGGTGACCCGTGGCGATTCCCAGATCCGGGTCACGCTCATCGCATGCTCAAACACTACTTCGCACGGCTCCACCATGCCGCTGACCGGCGCCGCCGAGGAGGGCTCCGGCGTGCATGACAGCGGAATGTGGCCCTCGCCGGCGAACAGGCCGGAGGTCGGATCGAGCCCGATCCAGCCGGCGCCGGGTAAATACACTTCGCACCAGGCGTGCAGATCGGTGAAGTTAGCTTGCGGCCCGGATGGGCCATCGAGCGATTTCTGATCCGCCGTCAGTTGGATCAGATAACCCGATACAAAACGCGCCGCCAAACCAAGATAACGCAGTATCTGTGCCAGCAGCCAGGAAGAATCGCGGCACGAACCAGAAGCCAGACTTAGCGTCTGCTCTGGTGTTTGCACCCCCGGTTCCATGCGGATGGTGTAGCGGATCATCTGCGCCAATTGCTGGTTCAGGTTGACCAGGAAATCCTCGCTGCGCACACGCTCGCGCGGCACCTGATCGAGAAATTTTTGCAGTAACGGCGTCATCGGTAATTTCTTGCGATACGGCTCCAGCTCGTTTTGCAATTCCGACGCATATGAAAACGGCACCTTCTCGGCATAAGGTTCGAGGAAAAAATCGAAGGGATTCATCACCGACATCTCGGCCACCAGATCGACCTCAATGCGCAATTCGCTGGTCTTTTCCGGGAACACCAGACGCGCCAGATAGTTCGCCTGTGGGTCTTGCTGCCAGTTGATGAAATGCGGCTGCGGCAATATCCGCAACGCGTAACTGAGAATCCGCGTGCGGCAATGCGGCGCTGGCCGCAAGCGGATGATTTGCGGCCCAAGGCTGATCGGCCGTTCATAACGATAGGTGGTGAGATGATTGAGTGCTACGTGAATTGACATGGATATCCTCTGCGACAATCAACAATCTTTTCGTATCACGGCCAGAACCTGCCTCTGCGTACGCATACTTTACTTGCCTTTTAGGTGCCTTTTAGGTGCCTTTTAGGTGCCTTTTAGTTGCCTTTTAGTTGCCTTTTACGTACCTGCCGATTTTGCTACTGTGCGGCCATGCCTCGTTTCCTGAGTTCATGCGTGTGCACTCCCCTCACGCTACTGGTGACTGTAAATAAAATCCCGCAGGCGCGGATAAATGTCGTTATCCCAACGCCGCCCGTTGAAGACCCCATAATGCCCGACTCCGGTTTGCACGTGGTGCGATTTCATATACGCACGGATACCACTGCACATGTCTTGCGCGGCTACCGTCTGGCCGACTGTGCAAATATCGTCCCTCTCCCCCTCTACCGTGAACAATGCGGTGCGGCGAATCGCTGCCGGTTCCACTGTGCGGCCCAGCGCTTGCAACTGGCCCAAGGGCAGCGAGTGGTCCTGAAATACGCTTTGCACAGTTTCCAGATAAAACTCGGCGGCCAGGTCCGACATGGCGAAATATTCGGCATAGAACGTCTTGATCGCATTGGCTTTTGCAATCTCTCCCTCGACCAGATAGTTATACAGATTTTGGAACGCCTTGGTGTGCCGCTCCAGATTCATGTTCATGAACGCTGTCAATTGCAGGAACCCGGGATAGACCTGGCGCTGACTACCGACATAGCGGCCGGGAACGGTACTAACCAGATTTTTTCAAACCACTCGATTGGCTTGCTTTTAGCCAAATGGTTGACGGCGGTAGGATTGATGCGGGTATCGATCGGGCCGGCCATCAGAGTCATGCTGGCCGGCTGCGCCGGGTGGCGCTCCGCCGCCATCAGCGAGACCGCTACCAGCGCCGCCACCGTCGGTTGACAGACTGCTGCCAAATGCGTGCCGGGACCGATTGTTTCGATGAAGCGGATCAGATGCGCGACATATTCATCGAAGCCGAAACGGCCATCGCTCAACGCGACATCGCGGGCGTTATGCCAGTCGGTGATGTAGACATCATGGTCGCTACGGTGCCACGCAACAGTGTCGCAAAGTGCCTGGACATCGGCGCCACCAGCAACACCGGCGGCTGCACTGCGTTACTGTCTTTTCTGAAGCGCAACAAGGTGCAGAACGGCGTCTACTCAACCACCTCTTCACGCACCGAAACCGTGCAACCATTCTCTTCCACGCTGTCGATCCCGAATGCAGGGCGCTGATGCGTCAACTGAGTGGAGGAAAACACTTCACAGGCCGCCGCAACTTTACGCAATGCCAGGCTGTCCGACCAGCCCGGCCAGCGGTTGGCGAGCATCGGCGCGGCCGTACCAGCCCACGCACCTGCCAACATACGCAGCGGATCGCTGAGATCCGCATAGCCCTGATATGCCTGGTAAATTTTCGTCATGGGACTACCTGTTATTGGACTACCCGCATTCGACTCAACTGCAATAACTATGCCCAACTATCTGGCACGGCCTTTGCTCAGCTTAGAAGACATTTGACCAATATTCGCGCGCGAACGCAGCTACCCATCAGATAGCACACGGCGCGTCGCCCACCTTGCCAAGGTGTTTTCAGGCAAGAAAGCATGTCACGGATATTGATTTGATCAGCTGCTTTCTAGTTGAAACGGTTTGCCAATCAAAATCGCTTTCGATCCAATACGGAAGAATATTGCCATGCCTAAGACCACCTTGAGCATTACCAGTAAAAACTATTCGTCATGGTCGTTGCGCGGATGGCTGCTGACGAGATTTTCCGGGCTGGAATTTCAGGAAAACATGATCTCGCCGGACGATCCTGACGCCCGTGCCGAAATACTTCTGCTGTCGTCATCGATTCTGGTGCCGTGCCTGTATCACGGCAATATCGTAGTGTGGGATACCTTGGCTATCGCCGAATATCTCAATGAAATCCGGCCCAAAACCGGGCTGCTGCCCGCCGATCGTGCGGCCCGCGCCCATTGCCGGTCGATCTGCGGAGAGATGCATTCCGGCTTCAGCGCATTGCGCTCGGCACTGCCAATGAACATCAAAGCGCACTTCCCCGACTTCGAGGTCTGGTCGCGTGCCGAAGCCGACATCAAACGCATTACGGCCATCTGGAAACAATGCCTGGCCACCTATGGCGGGCCTTATTTGTTCGGCGCGGAGCGCTCCATGGCCGACGCCATGTATGCGCCGGTGACAACCCGCTTCCAGACCTATGACGTCAAACTCGACTCCGTCTGCAACGCGTATAGCAAGCGTATCATTGCCATGCCGGAAATGCAGGAATGGATCGAAGCCGCCAGGCTGGAGCCGGAAGACATCAATGAACTGGACGTAGAATTCTGAAGCGATGTGAAGATTGCCCAATCATCAACTTGAAAGGATGACTGCGATGGATAGCGTTACTGAAACCAGTCCCCGGACTTTATTTTCCCACGTCCGCGAAGGCGATACCGCGTTTGAGTCGGGCGGCCTGCGCGACTTTTTTTGTACCGCGACCTTGGCATCGCCGCTGCCACCGGCGGCCAGGTTGTGGCGCATCTGGTCAAGGCCAACATGGCACCGGAAATTGGCACCGGATGGCATCGGCATGCAGCGAATTTCCACATCGTGTACATGCTTAAGGGCTGGGCGCGCTTCATGTATGAAGACAAGGAAACCCTGGTCAAAGCCGGCGACTGCGTACATCAGCGCCCCGGTATCGTGCATTTTTTATTCGACTACTCGAAAGACATGGAGTATCTTGAAATCGTCAGCCCGGCAGCATTCACCACAATCGACATGCCCGCACCTTGCGCAGTCCCGGCACCGGAGCCTTGGGCCTGAAAAGAGTTGCACGACTTTGATAACATCTTTCGCAAGCAAATCGAGAGGGAGGTCGCCACACAGATTACGCAAAATTTGCTAAGAGCGTAGGTCGCAGTGCCGAAAATAAAATCTGTTCATCTGTTCATAACGCATTTCATCGTGTTAATCCTTGAACAATACGATGCCCAATAAGCAACAATCAATGCGCAGAAATTAGCGGCCATGAGCATTAATGGGCAGCATTAATGGGCAGCAAAATCGGCAGGAAAAATCGGCAAAAAATCGATAATATTCTGCGACAGGCCACATGCTACCGGCACGCTTCTTGATAGCTACTTGATAGTTTCCGATCAAACAACAGCAAAGCAAGATCATGGCAAATTTTTTCGATGAAATGTACTTCGATGGCAACGCGTCAGTGCGTCCGCACTACGATGAATTTTCTTCCTGGCTGGCAGCCCAAAGCGCCGAAACAATCGCCCGCAAACGCGCCGAAGCCGATCTGATTTTCCGCCGGGTCGGCATTACCTTCGCCGTCTACGGCAATGACGCCGGCACGGAACGCCTGATCCCCTTCGACATCATTCCACGCATCATCCACGCCCAAGAATGGGCGACGCTGGAAGCCGGCCTGGTACAGCGCGTCACAGCACTCAACATGTTCATCCATGACATCTACCATGACCAGAACATCGTCAAGGCAGGCGTGATCCCGGCCGAACAGATTTTCCGCAATGCCCAGTACCGCCCCGAAATGCAAGGCATCTCGGTTGCCTCGGATATCTATGCGCATATTGCCGGCGTCGATATCGTGCGCGCCGGCCAGGGTGAATTTTATGTGCTGGAAGATAATCTGCGCGCGCCGTCCGGCGTCTCCTACATGCTGGAAGACCGCAAGATGATGATGCGCTTGTTCCCCGAGCTATTCCTGCGCCATAAAATTGCGCCGGTTGCGCATTATCCCGACATGCTGCTCGATAATCTGCGCTCGGTTGCCTCCATTGGCGTCACCGATCCGACCGTGGTGGTGATGACGCCGGGGATGTACAACTCGGCCTATTTTGAACACGCGTTCCTGGCCCAACAAATGGGGGGGTGGAACTGGTCGAAGGCCAGGATCTGTTCGTCAACGATAACGCCGTCTACATGCGCACCACACGCGGCCCCAAACGGGTCGACGTGATCTACCGTCGCATCGATGACGACTATCTCGATCCCCTCGCGTTCCGTCCCGATTCGTCGCTCGGCGTACCCGGCCTGCTGTCGGTGTACCGCGCCGGCAATGTCACTTTGGCGAATGCGATCGGCACCGGCGTCGCTGACGACAAATCGATCTATCCGTTTGTGCCCGACATGATCAAGTTCTATCTGTCGGAAAAGCCGATCCTCAACAACGTGCCCACTTTTCAGTGCCGCAAAAAAGAGGATCTGCAGTACACGCTCGATCATCTCAAGGATCTGGTGGTCAAGGAGGTGCACGGCGCAGGTGGCTACGGCATGCTGGTCGGGCCCGCCGCGACCGGGCAGGAAATCGAGGATTTCCGCCAGCGCATCATCGCCAAGCCGGAAGGCTACATCGCCCAGCCGACACTCGCACTGTCGGCCTGCCCGACTTATGTCGACTCCGGCATCGCGCCACGCCACATCGACCTGCGGCCGTTTGTGCTGTCCGGAAAAACGGTCTCCATGGTCCGCGGCGGCCTGACCCGCGTCGCGCTCAAGGAAGGCTCGCTGGTAGTCAACTCGTCCCAAGGCGGCGGCACCAAAGACACCTGGATTCTGGAGAAATAACATGCTCAGTCGCACTGCCGATCATTTATTCTGGATGTCCCGCTATACCGATCGGGCAGAAAACACTGCGCGCATGCTGGATGTGCACGTACAAACCGGCTTGTTGCCGCAATCGGTCGAAGATGCTGAAAAAGGCTGGCGCGCGATCCTCGGCATTTCCGAACTACAGCAAGCATTCGACAAAAAATACAAGCTGCTGACGCAGAAGGACGTGATCGATTTCATGGTGCGCGATCCCGGCAATGCATCGTCCATCGCCTCTTGCCTGAAGCAAGCGCGCGAGAATGCGCGCGCCGTGCGTGGCGCCCTGACCACGGAAGCCTGGGAAATCCAGAACGCCACCTGGATCAAGATGCAGGGTTACCTCCAGACTGATGCGCTGGAGCAAAATCCCAGCGAATTCTTCGAATGGGTCAAGCATCGCTCACATCTGTCGCGCGGCGTCACCATCGGCACCATGCTCAAGGACGAAGCATTTCACTTCATCCGTCTCGGCACGTTCCTGGAACGCGCAGACAATACCGCGCGTACCATCGACGTCAAATTCCATGGCGCCAAGGAAGGCCAGGCCTACACGAAGAATGGCCAGCAGCAAACCCAGAGCAAGGAACAGCAACACGCGGAGGAACGCAAAGACGCCATCGCTGAACCACAGGTCGATTTCTACTACTGGGCGGCGATCCTGCGTTCGGTATCCGGCTTCGAAATCTATCGCAAGGTGTATCGCGATGTGATCACACCGGCGCGCGTGGCCGATTTGCTGATCCTGCGACCAGACATGCCGCGCTCGCTGCTCGCCTGCATGGAACAGGTGGTCGGCAACCTGAAGCATGTGCGCAACGACATCTCGTCCGATACCGAACGTTTTGCCGGCAAGCTGCATGCCGACCTGAAGTTCAGCAACCTCGACGAAATCCTTGACGCCGGCTTGCATGACTATCTGACCCGCTTCTTCGAACGTGTCTTCGAACTCGGCAACCGCATCAGCCGTGACTTCCTGGTACCGTTAAATACCTAGCAAAAACAAGGCTGGCAAGCCAATGCCTGGCAGCGATAGTCAGATCGACTTGCGCAGTATTTTCCACCCTGTCAATCAGAAAGCCGGGCATGCACTTCCCTACCTGCGTCACCGCAGTTTTCAGGATCGACCCGCCATGCTGTTGACCATCCGCCATGAAACGGTCTATCACTACACCGCTCCGCTGACCTACACCATCCAGCAGTTGCATCTGTCGCCTCGACCCGAGGTGCAGCAGCGCACGCTAACCTGGAATATCCGCAGCTCCGGCAGCCGTCATCCGTTCACCGATGCGTTTGGCAATCTCAGCCACACGCTGACCATCACCCGGCCGCATCACGAGGTGCGTATCGTCGCCGAAGGCACCGTGGCGGTAGCGCCTTTGCACCTCGGACGCCTGCCGCAGCCAGGTGAATTTTCGCCGCTGGTGTTTACGGTATCGACGCAATTGACGCAACCTACCGCGGCCGTGATGGATTTCGCCCGTCGCCACCTGCAGGCCGGCGCCGGCAGCAAGCAATTGCTGGGTCTGGCGCAAGCCATCTGCGCTGCCGTGATCTATCAAAGCGGGTCTACTGCGGTCACTACCAGCGCCGACGATGCGCTGGCTCAGGGTCAGGGCGTGTGCCAAGACCACGCCCACCTGTTTCTGGCGTGCTGCCATACCGTCGGCATTCCAGCGCGCTACGTATCGGGCTATATCGACCCTGGCAACACCAGTCACGCGGAAAGCCACGCCTGGGTCGACGTCTGGGTGCAGGAAGGCGATTTTGCCGGCTGGATCAGCATCGACGTCACCCATGCCTGCTTCGCCAGCAATAATTATTGTCGTTTAGCCATTGGCCGCGACTACGACTCAGCCGCGCCGGTACGCGGCGCGCGACGCGGCGGTGGCGAGGAAACGCTGACGGTGCAGGTTAATGTTTCCGCGCGGCCATCAAATCAATGAAGCGAGTGTGAGAATCTGTCAAAAACAGTTGCACAAGCAACAAAAACGTAGCAACCTGATCAGGTAACTACTGTGCGTTCCTGTAAAATCCTCACTTTGCTTTTTTCTCTGACACCATGACTTACTGCGTAGCCCTGCGCCTCAATTCCGGCCTGGTTTTTCTTTCCGACTCCCGCACCAACGCAGGCGTCGACCATGTGGCCACCGCACGCAAGATGAGCGTGTTCGAGAATCCCGGTGAGCGCCTGATGGTCCTCATGACCGCCGGCAATCTGTCGATCTCGCAATCGGTGAAAGAAATCATCGGCGCGCACATGAATGCCGCTGGCAAGACCATCTGGAGCGCAGATTCGATGTATGAGGCCGCGCAAATCGTCGGCGAAGCAATCCGCACCGTGCATGAGAGCGAAGCGCAGGCGCTGGAAAAATTCGGCATCGATTTCAACGTCAGCATCATCTTCGGCGGCCAGATCAAGGGCGAGCGCTGCCGCCTGTTCCAGATTTATTCTGCGGGCAATTTCATCGAGTCGCACAACGAAAACACCTATTTCCAGATCGGCGAATCGAAGTACGGCAAGCCAATCCTGGATCGCGTCGTCACACCTGCGTCATCGCTCGACGAGGCAGCAAAATGCGCACTGATCTCAATGGATTCAACGCTGCGCTCAAACGTCTCGGTCGGCTTGCCGCTGGATATGCTGCTGTACGAAAACGATACGCTGGCGGTCACCTGCTTCGTCACCATTGGCGAAAAAAATCAGTACTTCCAGATGATCCGCGAAAACTGGGGCAAGCAGCTCAAGACCGTGTTTGACGGCCTCGCCGATCCGGTCTGGAATGCCGACCCGGAGACAACTGCCAATGTGCTCTCAGCGCAAGGCTCGCGCAGCGAGCCGCTGGTGGTGCTGCCGCCGCAAGGAGTTGCCACCGAAACCCCGCCGCCGCCGTTGCAGACGCTGGCCCAGGGCAGCGACAGTCAGCAGCGCTGAAAACCCCCGCAAAATGAAAACGGCGCCTTGATTTCAATTACGGCGCCGTTTTTGTTTCTGGTAGCGGCGAGAATGACAACTGATGCCGATACCGATACCGATACCGATACCGATACCAGCTTAGTTCAGAAACAATGCTCAGGTGCCGGAAAAGACCGCTCCTTGACCGCACGCACATACGCCTGGACAGCAGCGTCGATGCTGGTCTGACCTTGCATGAAGTCTTTCACGAAACGCGCCTTGTGGCCGGGGAAAACACCCAACAGATCGTGCATCGCCAGCACCTGGCCGGAACAATCCGGGCCAGCACCGATGCCGATGGTCGGGATCGACAGTAGCTCGCTGACTTCCTTGCCCAGCGCTGCCGGAATCGCTTCCAGCACCAGCAAGCTGGCACCGGCCTCCTGCAAGGCC
Source organism: Collimonas sp. (assembly GCF_044339385.1). Lineage (NCBI taxonomy): Bacteria > Pseudomonadati > Pseudomonadota > Betaproteobacteria > Burkholderiales > Oxalobacteraceae > Collimonas > Collimonas sp. The sequence continues at coordinate 12,536 of NZ_JBIIVN010000024.1, forward strand.
AACGCATCGGCCTTCACTTGCTCAGCTGCCGCATGCGACTTGCCCTGCACCTTGTAGCCGCCCATCTGATGCACCGATTGCGGCGTCAGGCCGAGATGGCAGCACACCGGGATCGCCCGCTCAGTCAGGAAACGCACGGTCGGGGCCACCCATGCGCCGCCTTCGATCTTGACCATTTGCGCACCGGCCTGAATCACCGGCACCGCGTTGGCAAACGCACTTTCCGGCGTCGCATAGGCGCCAAACGGCAAATCGGCCAGCACCAGCGCCGTGCGGTTGCCGCGCGCCACGCTGGCGGTGTGATACACGATGTCCTGCACCGACACCGGCAAGGTCGAGGCGTGCCCCTGGCACACCATGCCAAGCGAATCGCCGATCAGCAACGTCTCGACGCCGCAACGATCCAATAAAGCGGCAAAGCTGGCGTCGTAGCAGGTCAGCATGGTGATTTTTTCACCCTTATCGCGCAGTGCCTGCAATGCCGGGATAGTAATCGGCTTGCTGCGCGCTAGCGGTGCGTTGCCCTCTGCGGCCGGCTCGGCGCCTTGTAGATAGCCTGCCATTGTCATTCTCCACGATTGAAAAATTCACGCTTGCCACGCATACCGTCGATGCGCGCCAAGAGCAAGTTGAAGTCGGCGTCATTGTCTGCCAAATCCAGATATTGGTTATTGACGATCAATAAAGGCGCATCGTCGTAATGATAAAAAAAGCTGCTATAGCTTTCGCACAGCCGTGCCAGATACTCCGGCGAAATACTTGCCTCCATCTCGATGCCGCGCTTCTTTATCCGTCCGACCAGGGTTTCCGGCCCGGCCTGCAGGTAAATGACCAAATCCGGCGTTGCCACTTGCGGCCGCAGGTGATCGTACATCTGCTGGTATAGCTTAAGTTCTTCATCGGCCAGCGTCAGGCGCGCGAAAATCGGGTCTTTGGCCAACAGGAAATCGGCGATCAGGTTGCCAGGATTGTCGAACATATCTTCCTGGGCTGCCTCACGCAACTGGTTGATGCGCTGAAACAGAAAGAACATTTGCGTCGGCAGCGCATAACGCGGGGCGTCGCGGTAAAACCGTTCGAGAAATGGATTCGCCTGCGGTTGTTCCAGCAACACCTTGCCACCAAGGTGCATGGCGATCTTGTTGCCCAGCGTGGTCTTGCCGACCCCAATCGGCCCTTCGACAACAATGTATTTGTAGCTGGCTAGATTCATGTCAGAGAATGGTAGGCTGATGCACAAGGTATGGACAGTGTGCCAGATGAGGGCGCTTCCGGCAGACATCTGGCATTCATCGGATTTTATGCTTTGCTGATAATCTGGTCAGCGACTTGCGGCGCAAAGCGGTGCGCCGCGCCATAGCCCGGAATGACGACGAAGGGGTCGATCTGCAACAGCGGGGTCAGCACAAAAGCCCGTTGCGTCATACGCGGATGCGGCACGATCAATGCGTCGTCGGCGATACTCGATTGGCCGTATAACAGCAAATCCAGATCGAGCGTGCGCGGCGCATTCGGGTACGGGCGCTCGCGGCCAAAATCCTGTTCTATCCGCTGCAACTCTTTCAGCAACGCATGCGCGCCGAGATGCGTGGCGAGGCACGCCACCGCATTGATGTAATCGTCGCCACCGGCATCCAGCGGCGCGGTGCGGAACAGACTCGATTGCGCGCTGAGGCTGGTGTCGGGCAACTCGGCAAGCTGCCGGATGGCGCGCTGCACCTGACCACGGGCGTCGCCGAGATTGGCACCGATGCCGATATACACCGGTACCGGATCAGTCAACCAATCAACACCCCGGCTGGAACCTGCCGTCATTGACCACCTGACTGGTTATTGCTGCCGCCCGGATTGGCCGTCTTGGCAGCGCCACGCGGGCCGCGCCGACGCGGCCGCTTCTTGGCCGGGGCCGGGGCTGATTCCGCCGCCAGCTTGGGTTTTTGCGCCAGCAGCTTTTCGCGCTGCTCGCCATCGCCTTCCATGAAGGCGGTCCACCATTCGCCGATTTCGCTATCTATCTCACCCGAGGCGCAACGCAGCAGCAGAAAATCGTAACCGGCGCGCAAACGCAGATGCTCCAGCAACTTGTAAGGGGCCTTGCCGACACGGCGCTCAAAGCGCGGCTGCATGGCCCAGATATCGCGCATATCCGAAGCTATCTTGCGTTGCAACGCCAGCTTGTCGGTTTGTGCATCCAGCACATCGTCGGCAGCCAGATGCAACGCTGGAATCAGCAGTTCGCCGGCAGTCTTGTAGGCACTCCATTTTTCCAGCGCCTGATGCCACAACAGCGAGGCGAACAAGAACCCGGGCGACACTGGCTTACCCTGCTGTACGCGGACATCGGTATTGGCCAGCGCCAGCGTGACGAATTTTTCGCCAAGCGGCTGCTCAAGTACCACATCCAGCAACGGCAGCAAGCCGTGGTGCAGGCCTTCCTGGCGCAACTGCTGCAGGCAAGCCAGCGCATGGCCGCTCATCAACAGCTTGAGCATTTCATCGAAGACGCGCGCCGCCGGTACATTGTCGATCAGCGCGGCCATCACCGGGATCGGCGCCCGCGTGGCCGGATCGATGGTGAATTTGAGCTTGGCGGCAAACCGTACGATGCGCAGCATGCGCACCGGGTCTTCCCGATATCGCGCTTCCGGATCGCCGATGATGCGCAAGGTCTTGGCGCGGATATCGTCGATGCCGCCATGGTAATCCAGCACGCTTTCGGTGGCCGGATCGTAATACATCGCATTGATCGTGAAATCGCGCCGCAGCGCATCCTCGTGCTGCTCGCCAAAAGTGTTATCGCGCAACACGCGGCCATGCTCATCCTTGGGCGAACCGTCCGATGAAGCGCCGCGGAAGGTAGTGACTTCGAGCAGGTCCTGGCCGAACATCACGTGTACGATCTGGAAACGCTTGCCGATGATGAAGGCGCGCCGGAACAGACGCTTGACCTGCTCTGGCGTGGCGTTGGTAGCGACATCGAAATCCTTGGGCTTCACGCCCAGCAACAGATCGCGCACCGCACCGCCGACGATGAACGCCTTGTAGCCGTTATCCTGCAGCGTCTTGGTGACCCTAACCGCATTTGGCGACACCAGTTGCGGATTAATACCATGCTGCTTCGGGCCGAGTATCAACGGTTGGGTGGGATCTTTTTTCTTTTTCCCGAGGATGGAGCGAATCAGCTTCTTGATCATTGCGCGTCGAATAAATTCAGGATTGGCCAGCCGTGCGCGGTCGCATGCGCGGTCAACTGAGCGTTCGGATTAGTGGCAATCGGGTCTGTGACCAGCAACATCAATGGCAGGTCGTTGTGTGAATCGCTATAAAAATAACTGCGCGGAAAACTCGCCAAGGTCATGTCCATGGTGGCTAGCCAGGCATTGGTATGAACCACCTTGCCGGGGCCGTAGGTCGGCGTATCCAGCAGCTTACCGGTAATCTCGCCGTCTTCGGTGGTTTCGGGATCGGAGGCGATCAGGAAATCGACGCCCAGCGCCTTGGCGATAGGCTCGGTCACAAAGCTGTTGGTCGCCGTGACGATTGCCACCAGGTCGCCCGCATCCTGGTGTTTTTGCAGCAGCGCGCGCGCTGCCGGGGTGATCTGTGGCTGAATCACTTGCGCCATGAATTGCTCATGCCAGGCGTCGAGCTGTTTGCGCGGGAACTGAGCCAGCGTGCCGAAAGCGAACTCCAGATACTTGACCGGATCGAGCGTGCCAGCCTGGTATTCGGCAAACCAGTCAGCGTTGCTCTTTTTAAAAACATCGGCATCGACGGTGCCGATGCGCATCAGGAATTGTCCCCATTCATAGTCGGAGTCGACAGGCAACAGAGTATGGTCAAGGTCGAATAAGGCCAGGTTCATAGTGGTTTATTATCTTCGGATTCGAGTTGTAACAAGCTGCGCAGCAAAGGCAGCGTAATAGGACGCTGAGTCTCCAGCGAATAGCGGTCCAATTCATCCAGCATGGCCGAAAGAGAGCGCATATCACGCCGAAAATGCGTAATCAGGTAGGGTAACACGCCACCCGACAGGTGCAGGCCGCGTACTTGCGCCGCATGCGTCAGTGCAGCAATTTTTTCTTCATCGCTCAAACCGTGCAACTTGTAGATCAATCCCCAGCCGAGACGAGTGCGCAAATCTTCGCGCACGCTCAGCTCGGACGGCGGCAGTTCGCCGCTGGTGACCAGCCAGCCGCCATGCTCGCGGATCTGATTAAACAGACTGAAGGCTTCGATCTGGTCGGTGGCCGACAGCTTGTCGCAGTCGTCAATCAGATAGCCCGATATGTCCGGCGAAAAATTGAATACATCGCCGTTATATTGGTTGCCGCGGATCAGGCGAGCCCCGGTACTGCTGGCCAGCGCATGCAGCACATGGCTTTTGCCGGCCCCGGCCTCGCCCCACAGATAGACGAAACGATCGCCCGGTGCGGTGATGGATGTCGTTGACGGCGCGACCAGACGCTGCAAGAACTGTAAAGCTTCTTGATTCTGCCCGACCACAAAAGTGTCGAGAGTCTGCGGTTCTTCCGCAGTAATGTCCAGCGTGAGCTGCCTCATACTTCTTTACCTAAGATAGAGCCCGATAAACCTGCTGTACTGCACCACGTCGGGCTGCAATCTGCACTGTTCGCTACGGTTTTTCGGGCCCCTTTTAATTTGTTTGACTAATAACTATTAATTTTTATAAAAACTGCTGTTCAGATAATGTGCGCGCACATGCTTGACCACCACCGAGATGATCGCCGAGCACGGCAGCGCCAGCAATATACCGACAAAACCGAACAACTGGCCAAAAGCCAGCAACGCGAAAATGACAACCGGCGGATGCAGACCGATGCGTTCGCCCACCAGGCGCGGCGTCAGGATAAAACTCTCCAGCACCTGGCCGATGCCATACACGATGGCCACCGCGATCAGTCCATGCCAGCCGTCAAATTGCAGCATCGCTGCAATCAACGCCAGCACCAGGCCAAGGCCGAAACCGACATACGGGATAAATACCAGCAAACCAGTAATAATACCAACAGGCAATGCCACATCGAAGCCCGCAATCGCCAGCCCGCTCGAATAATAAATCGCCAGAACTAACATTACCAGCAATTGCCCGCGTAAATACTGCGCCAGCAGGCTATCGACCTCTTGCGCCATGTTGCTGGTCTTACCCTGCCAGCGACGCGGCACCAGCAGGGCTGCACGGTCAACAATCTGATGCCAGTCCTGCAGCAGGTAAAAAAGTACCACCGGCACCAGCAGCAACGTCGCCAACCAGCCTAGCACCGCGGTACCACCGACTTTGACAGAAGACAGCACAGAGGCCCAGATTTCATCGCCGCTGGTCGAGAGTTGCTTGGTCAAAAGTTCCTTGATGCCGCTGCCATCGAGCCGCACATTGATGCCTAAATCCTGCAAATGCGGACCGATGACACCATCGAGCTTGCTCAGGAAATTAGGAATCTGGTCTTGCAAAAAAGGAAACTCTTTACGCAACACCGGAATCACGATCAGGATGACCGCCAGGATGGCAAATACCAGCAGCAGGATCACGATCAGCACCGCCAGCGCGCGTGGCAAGGGAAATTTCCCGATGCGCCTGCGCGACAGCCAGTCGACCCCCGGGTTGAGAGCGTAAGCGAGGATCGCGGAAGCGATGAAAGGGGTCAAGATCGACCCCAAAATCACCGTCACGGCTATCAGTAACAGCCCCAGCCCGAGCCACAACGCTGTTTGTTTTTGTTCGTCGGTAAAAGAAAATGGCATGGAATCGAGAGTTTGATGAATCGTTTTGATAAAATACCGCTTTTACCGCGCAATAATCCGGCCGACACCAGGCGCATAACAAGCTAAAAAAAGACAAAATTCCATGGAAAAGTAGTATTTTCCGCTGATTTTGCCGTTAGCAGCCTGTCGCTGGCCAATTATTTCACCCCACATACAGCGATGTATTGGGAATGCGTGGCCGAGTTCCTCTATTTTACCGCCTCTGCCGCCAATCACATCATGACTTCCACTTCAAACGTTTCCAACGTGCCCCTCTCTTATCGCGATGCCGGTGTTGATATCGACGCCGGCGATGCTCTGGTCGAAGCAATCAAGCCTTTCGCTAAGCGCACCATGCGTGAAGGCGTGATGGGCGGCATCGGCGGTTTCGGTGCCTTGTTCGAAATCAGTAAGAAATTCAAGGAGCCGGTATTGGTCTCCGGCACCGACGGCGTCGGCACCAAGCTCAAGCTGGCCTTCCACCTGAAACGCCACGACACGGTCGGCATCGATCTGGTCGCCATGAGTGTCAACGACATCCTGGTGCAAGGCGCCGAGCCGCTGTTCTTCCTCGATTACTTCGCCTGCGGCAAACTCGACGTGCCGAGCGCCACCGATGTCATCAAAGGTATTGCCAAGGGTTGCGAACTGGCCGGCTGTGCACTGATCGGCGGCGAAACCGCTGAAATGCCAAGCATGTATCCAGACGGCGAATACGATCTGGCCGGCTTTGCTGTCGGTGCCGTGGAAAAATCCAAACTGATCGACGGTAGCAAGATCATTCCCGGCGACGTCGTACTGGGCCTGGCGTCCTCAGGCGCGCACTCCAACGGCTACTCGCTGGTGCGCAAGATCATCGACGTCGCCCAGCCAGACCTGGACGCCGACTTCCACGACCGCAAACTGGCCGACGTGCTGATGGAGCCTACCCGCATCTACGTCAAGCCATTGCTGGCGCTGATGGAGTCAATGGAAGTCAAGGGCATGGTGCACATCACCGGCGGAGGTCTGGTAGAAAACATACCGCGTGTGTTGCAAGACAATCTGACTGCGGTCTTGCATGCCGATAGCTGGACCATGCCGCCGCTGTTCAGGTGGTTGCAACAGCACGGCCAGGTTGCGGATGCAGAAATGCATCGCGTCTTTAACTGCGGTATCGGCATGACCGTGATCGTCTCGCAGGAAAACGCCGATGCTGCCATCGCCCAATTGCAGGCAGCCGGTGAAACCGTCAACCGCATCGGCGAAATCCGCGCCCGCGCCGAAGGCGAAGCGCAAACCATCGTCATCTGATCATCGTCCGACGACGTGGGCACCAGTGCCCACCATTGCCCGCCAGTGCCCACGTAATCAAGGTAGGCAACACAGATGATCCGCACATAAAAAAACGACCATTTACTGGTCGTTTTTTTATTCGATGATTGCATCGACACACAACCATCACAGCATCAGCCGGGTTTAATCTTCGTAGCGTTTGAGGCTGGCGGCCATGCTCTCGTCCAGATCGGCCATGCAACTCACGGTCACGCCCAGATCGCTCAACAAGCCGTCCCGCAGCCCGTAGACCCAGCTATGAATAGTCAGTGGCTGGCCACGTTCCCAAGCGTCCTGGACGATCGTAGTACGGCAGATATTGGCAACCTGCTCCATCGAGTTGAGCTCACACAAGCGATCGTGCCGGATATTTTCCGGCAATGTTTCGCCCAGATACCGCTCATGCTTCTGGTGCACGTCTTCAACATGCCGCAACCAATTATCTGCCAGGCCGACGCGGCGCTTGGTCAGCGCTGCATGTACGCCCGAACAACCGTAGTGGCCAACCACGAAAACGTGCTTGACCTTGAGCATGTCAACCGCGAATTGCAGCACCGAAAGGCAATTCAAGTCACTATGCGCGACCACATTGGCAATATTCCGATGGACGAACAACTCACCAGACAGCAAACCGAGCAATTCGTTTGCCGGCACCCGGCTGTCGGAGCACCCAATCCAGAAATACTCGGGTGTCTGTTGCGCCGCCAAAGTCTTAAAAAAAGCGGGATCCCGGCCGGTAATTGCCGCGGCCCACTCTCGGTTTTTCTGAAAAAGATCTTCTCTGGTCAGGCTTTGCTTGTTTTCTGCTGTCATCGTTTTCTATTCAATAAAGTTCTATTTAAATATCGTTTTTGCAACACATGTGATGCATCAAAGTCTTTATTTTATCGAAATTCGGCCAATCCCATCGGCTTTTATCGGCGCCTGCTCTGAGGATCCGATATAGCCGCTGCAACCGCCCCTACCCCCCTTGTCCCAGCAACGCTAGTTTCAGTTTGTCATCCGCCGGTTTTTCTCCGAGCCAGATTTTCAACAAAGCGTTATAGAAAACCTGATCGGGCAAATTCTCAGACACTGGCTTGCTATTAAAGTGAATCTGCGTACCGACGCTGGGAATCCAGTCAGTGGTCAGTACATCGCCCTTTTTTAATTCCGGGATCGACGCAAACAATTCGCCAAATTTCAGCAGTTGGTTGATGATCTTCGATTTGTCCGCCTTATCCACATTGTTCTGGATGCCCGCCATGAAAGCACGGCTGAAATCTTCGCTACTGACATCGCGCAGCATGACCAGTTCGATTCGCCGTGCGCCAGGAGCCGCCAGGACATCCGACACAGTGGTTTTTTTATCTGCAAGGTAAAGCGCCGCTGTGTAAACTTTGAAAATTACCTTATAACGAATTCCGGCACCGTTCAGCTTCAAATCCTGATTACCGACCTTAGCTGTTTCGTCAATCTTGATGCCTGCCACATCCACCGCAAAGGCGCTCTGCGCGAGGATCAGCGCAGAAAATAGACAGGCGTAAATTCCGGTACGCTTAAGACCAGCAGCTATCGTCATGTCACCTCCAATGATTTGCGGACACAGTTTGTTTATGTTGACCGTCAACATAAAAGAACGACCGCTTTATTATCGCCGCAGATACAATAAAGAGAGAATAGAGAGGCGCGCAAAATTAGAGGGTGTGCTGGATTTTGTGTAAACGGAATTTCGTTTAATTCGGCTTCATCCGTTCTTCAAACTGGATAGTGAAGCGGTTAAGTGCTCCCTTCCAGTCCCGCAATGGCATCGTCCACTTCTTACTGATGTTGTTGAGCGCCAGATAAAACAGCTTGCTGACGGCGTCATCGGTGGGGAATGAACTGCGGGTTTTGATGACTTTGGGCAGGCTCATATTAATGGGTTCAATGGCGTTGGTGGTGTAAATAACCTTGCGGATTTCCGGCGGGTAGTCAAAGAACGGTGTGATCCGAGTCCAGTTGCGCCGCCAGGACAGGCCGATCGACTGATAGTCCTTGTCCCACTTGGCCTCAAATTCGGTGAGCATGAGTTCGGCCTCATCGACGGTCGCCGCGCTGTAGACGCGCTTCAGATCGGTAGCCACTTCCTTCTGCACTTTCCAGGGAACGAAGTTCAAGCTGTTGCGCACCATGTGAACGATGCACAGTTGAACGACTGCTTTCGGATAGACTGCCTCGATGGCATCAGGGAA
>NZ_JBIIVN010000183.1:0-4602 GCF_044339385.1 Collimonas sp.
TCCTGCGCAAGCTGCGGCTTTTTTGCGCTGCGTTTCTGGTAATGCTTTGGCCGATGTGGCGTATGGCGACTGTCACGGCTTGAGACAATTATTGGGAAATGGGATTGTTCAGGGCGGACTAATTTGAAGCGCGTTGGGCTACGGCAACGCCGACCGTATAACATGCGACACACGTATGCGACGATAGGACTGATGAGTGGAGCGCGCCCGGCATTCCTGGCCAAGCAACTTGGTCACTCGCTGCGAATGTTTTTTGAGGTCTATGCTGACTGGATCAACGGGTCGGATGATGATCGAGAAATGGATAAAATTGAGGAGTCATTGAGCAAAATTATCCCCAAGTTAACCCAGAATAAAAAAGCCGCCCAAAAATGAAGGCGGCTTTTCTTGAAAAATCATTTAATTTCAATGACTTGTATTCTTGGCGGAGAGAGGGGGATTCGAACCCCCGATAGGCTATTAACCTATACACGCTTTCCAGGCGTGCGACTTCAACCACTCATCCATCTCTCCTGCAACTACAACTACGTTTCGCTTAATTTGATTTTCGCGAAGCCGCGTATTATAGCAACAAATCGGCGAGAAATAGAACTTTCGTTTTCATATCGATTCCATTCACACATTTGACAGGAAAATTGCGAGTTCAGCGCGCAACTTCCGTCAACGTGCAACCTCTGAAGAACTTTATTGCGCTTCCTTGAGTTGCTCCAGAATCGCTGGATTTTCCAGTGTCGACATATCTTGGGTGATTTCCTCTCCCTTGGCGAGCGCGCGTAGCAGACGGCGCATGATTTTTCCGGAACGGGTTTTGGGCAGATTGTCGCCAAAACGGATTTCCTTGGGCTTGGCAATCGGGCCGATTTCCTTGGCTACCCAATCGCGCAATTCCTTGGCAATCTGTTTCGCTTCGTCGCCGCCCGGGCGGCTGCGTTTGAGGACGACGAAGGCGCAGATGGCTTCGCCTGTGGTCTCGTCTGGCCTGCCGACGACGGCGGCTTCGGCGACGATCGGATTGGCCGCCAGCGCCGATTCAATTTCCATCGTGCCCATACGATGACCGGAAACGTTCAGCACATCATCGATGCGGCCGGTGATGGTGAAATAGCCGGTGTCCTTGTTGCGGATTGCACCGTCGCCGGCGAGATACAATTTGCCGTCGAACTCGGGAGGGAAATAGGCGCTCTTGAAGCGCTCTGGATTATTCCAGATGGCGCGAATCATCGATGGCCACGGACGCTTGACGACCAAAATGCCGCCGTGGCCATCTGGCAGTTCGTTGCCGGCTTCATCGACAATGATCGCTTGAATCCCTGGCAGCGGCAGCGTGCATGAACCTGGCACCAGCGGTGTGGCGCCCGGCAGCGGCGAGATCATGTGACCGCCGGTTTCGGTTTGCCAGAAGGTGTCGACGACCGGACAGCGCTCCTGGCCGATATGCTTGTGATACCACATCCAGGCTTCCGGATTGATCGGCTCGCCGACCGTGCCAAGCAGGCGCAGCGATGACAGATTGTACTGGGAAGGATGGCTATTCTTATCGGCATCGGCGGCTTTGATCAATGAGCGGATCGCGGTCGGCGCGGTGTAGAAGATCGTCACTTTGTGGCGCTCAATCATGTCCCAGAACCGGCCGGCATTCGGGAAAGTGGGAATGCCCTCGAAAATAACCTGAGTAGCGCCCACTGCTGTCGGGCCATACGCAATGTAAGTGTGGCCGGTAATCCAGCCGATATCGGCGGTGCACCAGTAGACGTCGTCGGGCTTGATGTCGAAGACCCACTTCATGGTCAGCGCCGCCCACAGCAAATAACCACCGGATGAATGCTGTACGCCCTTTGGCGTGCCGGTCGAGCCGGAGGTGTACAGAATAAACAACGGATGTTCGGCATCGACCCATTCCGGCTCGCAAGTCTCGGCCTGATTGGCGATCAGATCGTGCAGCCAGATGTCGCGACCGGCGACAAAATGTATATCGCCGCCGGTGCGCTTGTACACCACTACGTCCTTGATGCTATCGCAGCCGCCCAGCGCCAGCGCTTCATCGACGATCGATTTCAGCGGCAGACGCTTGCCGCCGCGTGCCTGCTCGTCAGCAGTCAATACTGCGACGGCACCGGCATCAATGATCCGTTCCTGCAAAGACTTGGCGGAGAAGCCACCGAACACCACCGAGTGAGTCGCGCCAATCCGCGCGCATGCCTGCATCGCAACCACACCTTCGACCGACATCGGCATGTAGATAACAACCCGGTCGCCCTTTTTAATGCCACGCGACTTCAGGCCATTGGCGAACTGACAGACCCGCTTGTGCAGCTCTTGATACGTGATCTTGCTGACCTCGCCGTTATCTGTTTCAAAAATGATGGCGATCTTATCGGCATTGCCGTTCTGCAAATTAACATCGAGACAGTTATAAGAAACGTTCAGCTTGCCGTCGTCGAACCATTTATAAAACGGCGCATTGGACTCATCCAACACCTTGGTGAAGGGTTTATGCCACTGCAGGTTTTCGCGCGCCAGGCGCCCCCAGAAACCCTCATAGTTCTGCTCGGCCTCGGCCACCAGGGCGCGATAAGCGTCCATGCCGGAAATTGCCGCAGTCTTGGAAAATTCTGCGGGTGAGGGGGCGCGGGTTTCCTGCGAAAAGGTTTCGATGTTGGGCATGTCTGTCTCCTGCTTTTAATAGTTGCGGCTAAAGATAATCTTGCACACTTACTTCAGTCTTACATGCGTTGATTTGGCTCGGATCGGCTACTCGTCGGACTGAGCGCGGTTCAGTCGGTTATCATCGCACATTGAGCTCAATACGACTTCATATGCGTCCTACCAGATCCCACCTCTACCTTGCCTTGTCCATGCTGCTGGTAGGCGCTAACATCGGCTTCGGCAAGGCGATCATCGCCGTGATGCCGGTGCTGGTGTTTGGTTTGCTGCGCTTCGCGATCGCCGTGATCGTGATGGCGCCGCAGTTCTTCAAGGCGGCACCGCGCCTTGAGCGCCACGAGTGGCTGACATTGTTCGGCCAGGCGTTCTTCGGTACTTTTTTATTCACGTTGTGCATGCTGTACGGTGTGCAGCACACCACGGCCACTGCCGCCGGGGTGATTACCAGCACGTTACCGGCGGCAGTGGCGATCCTGTCGAACCTGATTCTCAAGGAGAGATTGGCGCCGCGCACACTGGCATCGATCCTGCTGGCGATTGCCGGCATTGCCCTACTCAACCTTAGTCAACGCGACAGCGGCGAGACCTCGCTGACCGGCAACCTGTTCGTCATGGCCGCAGTGGTATGTGAGGCCACCTATGTCGTGCTGTCCAAGCGCCTGACGCAAACCCTGTCGCCGATGCGCATCACCGCTTACAGTCACCTGTTCGGCTTGCTGCTGATGTTGCCGTTTGGCTTGACTGCTGCCCTGCCCTACGATTTTGGCCAGATCACGGCCGGCATGTGGAGCCTGATCGTGTGGTACGCCTTGGCTGCCAGCGTGATCGCGTTCTGGCTCTGGCTGACCGGCGCCAAGCACGTTCAAGCCAATGTCGCCGGTATCTTCACCGCCCTGATGCCGCTGGCGGCGGCGTTCATCGGCGTAGTGTTTTTGCATGAGAGCGTGAGCTGGGGGCACTTTGCGGCACTGCTGCTGGTACTAACCGGAATTGCCGTGGCTAGTTGGCCGCAATCCATAAAAAGCGCGCAAGAAGTGTAGAATAGCGTCGCCTTATTCCTACCAAATCATACCAATGAGCAATATTCCATCCCCTTCACAGAATAAAACCATCGGCAATGTGCCGAATCTGATTTTCATGAGCCGCTGGTTACAGTTACCGCTGTATCTCGGCCTTATCCTGGCGCAATGCGTCTATGTCTTCCATTTCTGGGTTGAACTGACTGATCTGATCGGCGCCGCTTTCGGCAATGCGTCATCGCTGACACATATCCTCGACGTGGTCACTATTGAGGGGGCGACGCGGCCTGCCAAGCTGACCGAAGCCACCATCATGCTGGTGGTGTTGGGGCTGATCGACGTGGTGATGATCTCCAACCTGCTGATCATGGTGATCGTCGGCGGCTACGAAACCTTTGTCTCGCGCATGAACCTGGAAACCCACCCGGACCAGCCAGAATGGCTGTCGCACGTAAATGCCTCGGTGCTGAAGGTCAAGCTGGCGATGGCGATCATCGGCATTTCGTCGATCCATCTGCTAAAAACGTTCATCAACGCTGGCTCCTACGATGCCAAAACCTTGCTGGCGCAAACCGGAATCCACATTACTTTTCTGCTGTCCGCACTGGCCATTGCCTGGTGCGACCGTATCATGACAGCGACCCAAAAAGAAGCCAACAGCGCGCACTAATATATTGACGCCAGCGGCTCCAGTTGTTTTCGTGAAGTTAGAGTTAGAGTTAGAGTTAGAGTTAGAGTTAGAGTTAGAGTTAGAGTTAGAGTTAGAGTTAGAGTTAGAGTTAGAGTTAGAGTTAGAGTTAGAGTTAGCTTCCCCCGAAATTTAGTCTTCCATAGGTAACGTAAAATCAACGATCCTTTGGAAAGACCAGCAATGAAGAAGATACCAAAACAGATGTACACGGCGGAGTTCAAGGAGCTA
>NZ_JBIIVN010000025.1:0-21633 GCF_044339385.1 Collimonas sp.
GCAATGGCGCCGATATCGCTCTGCTGCATGATCAGCGATTCGTGACCCATCAGGCCGAACGAAGGCGTGTAGGCATTGCTCAGGTCGGCTTCAAAGCCCGGCAGATTGAGCAGCTTGCCCTTGTTGCAGCGGCCCTCAGGATCGACGCGCAACTTGTAGCTGCGGAAATCCTTGATTTCGTCTTCGGTCAGAAATTCCAGCTTGGTGATGCCGATGCCGTGCTCGCCCGAAATCACACCATCGAGCGAACGCGCCAGCGCCATGATGCGTGCCACGGCGGCATGCGCATCCTGCAACATTTCATAGTGATCTGAATTGACCGGCAAATTAGTGTGGACATTGCCGTCACCGGCATGCATATGTAACGCGACGAACACGCGGCCACGCAGCACGCGCTTGTGGATGGCGCTGCACTCGTCGACAATCAACTTGAACGCGGCACCATTAAATATCTGCCGCAATAACGCCCGCACTTCATGTTTCCAGGAAATGCGGATAGTACGATCCTGCACCACGTCGAACACAGTCGCCTCAGGTTGCTGCAAGAGGCGCTGATCGAACACCAGATCGAGTTTTTCCAGGCCAAGTGCCGACAACTGCGACTTGGCATCACGCAACGGCATATCCAGATGGGCCAGCAGGTAAGTCCAGCGTGCCTGCACCTTGTCGAGCAGTTGCTCGGCCTGGTGCACGCGGTCTTCCAGAATTTCAGCGGCAGGAATATCGTCACCGTCAGCGTCGTCGCCCTTGCCCAGCGGCAGATTGCCCTTGAGTAGGAATGCGCGCAGTTGATCCAGCAATTGCAACTTGTTCTTGCCCGACAGTTCGATATTGATACGCTCGATGCCGTCAGTGTATTCGCCCATGCGATTGAGCGGAATCACAACGTCTTCGTTGATCTTGAAGGCGTTGGTATGTTTGGCGATGGCGGCAGTACGGGCGCGATCCAGCCAGAATTTTTTGCGCGCTTCCGGGCTGACTGCAACGAAACCTTCGCCGACGCGATTGTTGGCCATGCGCACCACTTCCGAGGCCGCATGCGCGACTGCGTTTTCATCGTCGCCGACGATGTCGCCAAACAGCGCCATCTTCGGCAGCACGCCGCGCTTGGACTTGGTGGTGTAGCCGACGGCACGCAGATAGCGCTCATCCAGATGCTCCAGGCCGGCCAGAATCGCCCCGCCCTTTTTGGTTTCGGCATCAAGAAAATCCTTGATCTCGACGATCGACGGAATCGCATCGCGCGCCTGGCCAAAGAACTCCAGGCAAACGGTGCGCGTATGCTTCGGCATCTTGTGCAGAATCCAGCGCCCCGAGGTAATTAAGCCATCGCAACCTTCTTTTTGGATCCCCGGCAAACCGGCCAGAAATTTATCGGTAACGTCTTTACCCAAGCCCTCTTTGCGGAATACGCGACCGGTGATTTCCAGGATTTCAGTCTTGAACGGCTTTTCGCTTGGCCGACCTTTTTCAGCCGGGTGACGCCACTCTAACTGGAAGCGCGCCAGCGGCGTATCGTGGATCTTGCCGAGGTTGTGATCGAGACGGGTGACATCGAGCCAGTCGCCGTTCGGATCAACCATGCGCCAGCTCGCCAGATTATCCAGCGCGGTACCCCACAGCACGGCTTTCTTGCCACCAGCATTCATGGCGATGTTGCCGCCGACGCACGACGCTTCAGCCGAAGTCGGATCGACTGCGAACACGAAGCCGGCTTTTTCAGCAGCCTCCGAGACGCGCTTGGTGACGACTCCGGCACCGGAATAAATCGTTGCATATTCTTTATCTAGGCCTGGCAACACAGCCATTTCGACTGCGCCCAACTGCTCCAGTTTCTCGGTATTGATAACGGCCGACAGCGGCGTCAGCGGAATCGCGCCGCCGGTATAGCCAGTGCCGCCGCCGCGCGGAATGATAGTCAGGCCGAGCTCGATACAACCCTTGACCAGACCGGCCATCTCATCTTCGCCATCCGGGGTCAGCACCACGAACGGATATTCAACGCGCCAGTCGGTGGCGTCGGTTACGTGCGAGACACGCGAGAGGCCATCGAACTTGATGTTGTCCTTGGCGGTATAGCGGCCGAGAATCTTGTTGGCGCGTTTGCGCAGATCGTAGGTCTGACGGAACTCATCGGAGAAAGCGGCAATCGCCTTTCTGGCCGCCGCCAGCAATTTTTCAACATTCTCGCTGCGCTTTTTGGATTCTTCTTCGCTCACAACGTCACCACCCTCGACATGGTCGGTGACGATGCGGCGCTTGTCGACCTCGCTGAGCCGATGATGCAACGCATCAATCAGCGCCTGACGGCGCTTGGGATTATCCAGCATATCGTCTTGCAAATACGGATTGCGGCGTACTACCCAAATATCGCCCAGCACCTCGTAGAGCATGCGGGCGGAGCGGCCGGTCTGGCGCTTGCCCCGCAGTTCGTCGAGCAGACGCCAGGACTCTTCGCCGAGCAGGCGAATCACGATCTCACGATCGGAAAACGACGTGTAGTTGTAAGGAATTTCGCGTAAACGCGTCGGAGTGGCGCCATGCGGCGCGTCTGACAATAATGCCTGGATTTTTACGGGGGCGTTCATTGGTCTATTGGAGTGATGACTGCTTGGCTGCTGCGTGGCGTACTGCCGTTGAACCCGCATTTTAGCTTATCAAGCCATTTCACGATGGCGAGATGCCAAATTTGTGCAGTGCAAGACCAAGAGGATGGGAGATAGCCAAACTCAATATCATTTATAAAAACAATCAATTTATAAAATACAATAGTTTTAAACTACAATCTCTTCATGCTTCATCACTCAACACAACACAACACAACACAACAACCAAGGAACCAACATGTTTAGTCAAATCATTGCAGAAATCGTTGAAAACATTGCCGTCACGCTGACCGATCACGGCCAAAGCAAAACCTGATTCGCCGATTCGAATTGTCACAAGGAGCCAAGCCATGACGCCGGTATCGCTATCGACCAGAAACCCTTACTTCGGCATGTCGCATCTGTTGCGCAATCAATCGTGGCCGCTACGCATGCTGCCGTACGTGATCCCGCTACTGATCACGCCGGCCATGCTGCGCGCGGTGTGACGATTCGACCATTCATCGATGCCACTCGCCGCTTCTATACAATTTGGCGCGATCCCGGCCTCACGCCAGCCAGCCCGCCAGCTTCCGCCAAAAGCCATCCGGCACGTTGAGTAAAAGCCAGACCACCAAAATGTAGCGCAGGAACTTGCCGATCGCCATGTACATGACGGACGGCCAGAACGGCAGCTTGAGCCAGCCGGCCAGGGTGCATATCGGGTCGCCGATACCGGGCAGCCAGCCCAGCAGCATGGTTTTGGCGCCGTAACGTTGCAACCAGCCGAACCAGCGGCTGTCGCGCTCGCGGGCAAAGGCCTGCTTGGCGCCGTATCCCATCCAATAATCGACCACACCGCCCAGCGTGTTACCCAGTGTGGCCACGCATATCACCGGCCAGAACAGCGCGCCGTTGGCCTTGACGACAGCAAACACGGCTGGCTCGGAGCCCATTGGCAGCAGGGTGGCAGCAACAAAGCTGATGAAAAAGACCGAAGTCAGGCCAACCGTGGGCACAGCCAGCGTCTTGAGTAACCATAAAACAGCGGATTCGATCATATGGGCGGTAGCAAAAGGTAAAAGTCAGAGAAAAAAGCGGCAATAAAGCAGCAAGCAAATACCCGGGGGCACAGCGCTGAACAACGGCAGATGCCGCGCCGACAACAAATGCAGCAAGGCAATATTGGGCCGTGATCGAGAAAAGCAAGTGGCGCTTAAAAAGCTGTCCATTATAATGACCGGCTGCTTGTTCCGGCCTGATCCTGTTGCCGGACGCCGCGTCGAGCTTGTTCGGCGCAGCGTTCGACACCCAATTTGACACCAACATGACCACAGACTATTTGCAAAAAATCCTCACCGCCCGCGTCTACGATGTCGCGGTCGAGTCTCCGCTTGAACTGGCGCCGACGCTCTCGCAGCGCATCGAGAACCAGATTTATTTCAAGCGTGAGGATGTGCAAAGCGTGTTCAGTTTTAAATTGCGCGGCGCCTACAACAAGATGGCCAGCCTTACACCGGCCCAGCTCAAGCGCGGCGTCATCTGCGCCTCGGCCGGCAACCATGCGCAAGGCCTGGCGCTATCGGCGGCCAAGCTCGGCTGCCGTGCGGTGATCGTCATGCCGACCACCACGCCGCTGGTAAAGGTAGATGCGGTGCGCGCACGCGGCGGCGAAGTGGTGCTTTTCGGCGATTCCTATACCGATGCTTATAACCACGCGCTGACGCTGGAAAAAAAACTGAAACTGACATTCGTGCACCCGTTTGACGATCCGCACGTAATCGCCGGCCAAGGCACCATCGGCATGGAAATCCTGCGCCAGCACGCCGGACCGATCCACGCCATTTTTGTGCCGATCGGCGGTGGCGGCCTGATCGCTGGCGTCGCCGCCTATGTCAAGGCAGTGCGCCCGGAAGTCAAAATCATCGGCGTACAGACCACCGATTCCGATGCCATGGCGCGCAGCCTGGCAGCCGGCCGCCGCATCACGTTACCGGATGTCGGCCTGTTCGCCGACGGCACCGCGGTCAAGCTGGTCGGCGAGGAAACCTTCCGCCTGGCGCGCCTGTATGTCGATGAAGTGATCCTGGTCGATACCGACGCCGTCTGTACCGCCATCAAGGATGTGTTCCAGGACACGCGCAGCATCCTGGAGCCATCCGGCGCGCTCGCCATCGCCGGTGCCAAAGCCTACGTCGAACGCGCCAAAGGCACGCGCAAGGCGATCAAGAACCAGACCCTGATCACCATCGCCTCTGGCGCCAACATGAATTTCGACCGTCTGCGCTTCGTTGCCGAGATGGCCGACATAGGCCAACTGCGCGAAGCCGTGTTCGCCATCACCATCCCGGAACAGCGCGGCAGTTTCCGCCGTTTCTGCGAGCTGGTCGGGCCGCGCAATGTGACCGAATTCAACTACCGCATCAGCGATGCGAAAACCGCGCACGTATTCGTCGGCGTGCAGACCTCAAGCCGCGATGAGGCCGCCCAGATCGCTAAAAATTTCGAGAAACACGGTTTCAGTACGCTTGATCTGACGCATGACGAACTGGCCAAAGTCCACGTGCGGCATCTGGTCGGCGGCAAGAGTCCGCTGGCTCACGACGAACTGCTGTATCGCTTCGAGTTCCCGGAACGCCCGGGCGCATTGATGCGCTTTCTCGACTCGATGGCGCCGAACTGGAATATCAGCCTGTTCCATTACCGCAGCCAGGGCGGCGACGTCGGTCGCGTCCTGGTCGGGCTGCAAGTGCCAAAGAGAGAAATGAAGGCGTTCCGCGATTTTCTGGCCGGCCTCGGCTACCGCTATTGGGATGAGAGCGAGAATCCGGTCTACAAACTGTTCCTGGGCTGACCGCCTAAGCGAACAGCCCATCAACATGAGCGGAATCTGAAGGCAAATATCGGCCTGGCGACGGTATCTGGCAGAATGTCGGTTTTTAGCAAGATATCAAGCCATGTCCACATCAAATACACCGGACGCGTCGCCGCTCGGCAAATCTTCCGCCTATCAGACCGAATACCAGCCCTCGCTGCTGTTTCCGATCCTCCGCCTCGCCAAACGCCAAGAAATCGGTATCAGCGGCACGCTGCCATTCTTCGGCGTCGATATATGGAACGCTTACGAGGTCTCTTGGCTGAACCTGCGCGGCAAACCGCAAGTCGCTATCGCCACCTTCACGGTGCCGGCCGATTCGCCGAATATCGTCGAGTCGAAATCGTTTAAGTTGTACCTTAACTCGTTCAACCAAACCAAACTGGCCGATGCCGACACACTGCTGCAACTGTTGCGTCAAGACTTGTCAGCCGGTTTCGGGGCACCGGTACATGTAAAGCTGACTCCGGCGCATGAGTTTTCCAGCCTGAAACTGCAAGAGCCGCAGGGCTTGCTGCTGGATCGGCTCGACATTGAGGTAGAGCAGTATCAGCCCGCTCCTTCGCTACTGAAGGCCGACCCCAATCAGATTATCATTGAGGAAACATTAGTATCCCATTTGCTGAAGTCGAATTGCCTGGTAACCGGGCAACCGGATTGGGGTAGCGTTCAAATCCATTACGTTGGCGCCGCCATCGATCAGGAAAGCCTGCTCAAGTATCTGATCAGCTTCCGCGACCACAACGAATTCCACGAACAATGCGTCGAACGCATTTTTATTGACCTGATGCGAAACTGCTCGCCACAAAAACTGTCAGTGTATGCGCGCTATACCAGGCGCGGCGGTCTTGATATCAATCCCTGGCGCAGTAACTTTTCAACGGCACAACCACCATCGAACAACCGCCAAGCCAGACAGTAAAGTCACAAATTGAAACAAATTTTCGTCAAGCAAATATTCAACAAGTGGCAAAATATTAATTTTTTCGTCGTTATACACTACTGCAGCGCTGGCCTAACACTGCCAAATGGCCGCGCCGTCAAGGGCACTCATTCTTATGATCAATTTTTCTCGCTTCAACGCCGTTAAGCGGGCCGCATTCTGTTGCGGCATGGCCGCGGTTGCTGCCATCAGCGCGCCGACCCAGGCTCAGGAAACCCCCGACACCACAGGCTGGTTTAGCAAAACCATCTCGCAAACCAAAGACCGCCTCGATAACATCGTCGAAAACGGCAGCCAGGAAGTGTATCTGTCCGGTTACGTATATCACGGCCGCCACACTTATACACAAGAGCGCATCCGCGAGTTGAACGAAAAAGCCTGGGGTCTGGGCGGCGGCCGCACCCTGCGCAACGACAGCGGCAACGACGAATCGCTATACCTGTTTGCCATCCGCGACTCGCACTTCAAGCCGCAAATCATGGCCGGCTATGTGTATGAATGGGTCTGGAACGTCCCCAAAACACCCGTTGAACTGAGTGCGGGCTACACGGCAATGCTGATGAGCCGTCAAGACTACTTCGGCGGCGTTCCCTTCCCGATTGCACTGCCGGTAGCCGGGATTGGCGTCAAAGGGGCCAAATTCATGGCATCTTATGTACCGCGCCTGTCCTCCAACAAGGGCAACGGCGATGTACTGCTGATGTTTTTTCGCGTCGAGGTCAAATGACAATGACCGGCATGTCGACGCCGATGGTCATCACCGCAAGTTGGTGTTGTTGGCCGGAATCAAGTCTATAATTCAAGGATAAGTGCCATTTACACCGTAGCCTCAAGGAGGCTGACTTGGGCCAAAATCAAGGGAGACGTTGTAGCAGCAACTGCGATCATGTTCATGACCGCAGGCAGCGTAGACTTGAAATTGGTGTTTTTTTGAAACGCCGTGGCAATTTTTAGTGGTGGCTGATAATAATCAGGAGGTTGTTGCAAAAAAAGGATGGCGGACAGATCGATTTCCACCGGATTTTTTGCAGCAATACTTTACAGACAGCCAGCAGTATCGTGCCGCCTACCAATTTGTATTATGACTAATCTTGCAAAAATCCTGCCCGCACAAAATGTGGCGCTGGATCTGGAAGTCTCCAGTAAAAAACGCGCATTCGAACAAGCTGGCCTACTCTTCGAAAACAACTGCGGCATTGCCCGCTCCACCGTCTCCGACAATCTGTTTGCACGCGAGCGCCTGGGTTCGACCGGCCTCGGCCATGGCGTGGCAGTACCGCATGGTCGCGTCAAGGGATTGAAAGCGCCGCTGGCAGCTTTTGTGCGCCTGGCCGAACCGATTCCATTCGAATCGCCGGACGGCCAGCCGGTCAATCTGCTGGTATTCCTGCTTATCCCTGACAACGTCACTCAGCAGCACCTCGAAATCCTCTCGGAAATCGCCGAAATGTTTTCCAGCGACACCTTTCGAGCTATCCTCGCAACCGATCCTGATCCGCTGTCGGTGCACTCCCATATCGTCGCCTGGCAGCCCATGGGCACAGAAAATGCGACATAATTTGGGCTACTAGCACGGCGGATGGTGCCGCTGCCGATCGGCGACATTGCCACGTCACACTTAACCACGTCAGACGCATACCATGCCCTCATCCACGCCCCTATCGATTCAGCAACTGTACGACGAAAACCGCGAATCGCTGCAGTTAGGCTGGTTTGCCGGGTTTCCCGGCGGCGAGCGGCTGATTTCCGGCGACGCCGCCTCGGCGGCCGACCAGGTCGGTCACTTGAACCTGATCCACCCGGGGCGGATTCAGGTATTTGGCCATCAAGAGACCGAATACTACAAACGCCTGTCCGCCACATCACGCACCTACCAGACGGCCGAACTGGTGGCCGGAGCGCCACCCGCGTTCATCATTGCGCAGGGTTTGGCGACGCCGCCGAACATCCTGGAAGTTTGCGACGAAAAGAATATCCCTTTGTTTTCTACGCCGCTGCCAGCAGCGCAGGTGATCGACTACCTGCGCGTCTACCTGTCGAAAAAACTGGCGCAACGCATCACCATGCATGGCGTATTCATGGATGTGCTTGGCGTCGGCGTGCTCATTACCGGCGAGTCCGGGCTGGGCAAAAGCGAACTGGGGCTGGAATTGATTTCGCGCAGCCACGGACTGGTGGCCGACGATGCGGTCGAATTCGCGCGGATTGCGCCGAACATGATCGAAGGCCGCTGCCCGCACTTGTTGCAAAATCTGTTGGAAGTGCGCGGCCTGGGCTTGCTTGATATCAAGACCATCTTCGGCGAGACTGCGGTGCGCCGCAAGATGCGCCTGAAACTGATCGTACACCTGGTCCGGCGTGCCACGCTGGAAGAAAACTACGAGCGCCTGCCGCTCGATGCCCACACCCAGGAAGTGCTGGGATTGCCGATTCGCAAAGTCATCATCCCGGTGGCCGCCGGCCGCAATATCGCGGTGCTGTTAGAAGCCGCGGTGCGCAACACCATCCTGCAACTGCGCGGCATCGACACGCTTAAAGATTTCATTGCACGCCAGCGCTTGGCGATGGATAGCGAAAGCGATTTATAAGCCCTTGTCGACAGAGCGCCCGGTAAAAGTTTAAGAGTCACCCGAACGCGGTGCATACAGTGCCCCTGCGAGAGCATACCCAACTGAAGATTGGCGGGGCTAAAGCTCAGGCTAAGGCTAGGCCAAAAAACTTGCTCTACGCAGATCCGCGCCAGCATCCCATGCTACCGATCCCTATAGTTACGGTATCATTGAGCGATGCGCATAATTCTTATCACCGGGATCTCCGGCTCCGGCAAATCCGTCGCTCTTCGCGCACTTGAAGACGCGGGTTATTTTTGCGTCGACAATCTGCCGCCGATACTGTTGCGAGAACTGGTGGCGGCGCGCCAGCATGAAGGTGCGCAAATGCTGGCTGTGGCCACGGATGCCCGCAGCGCCGATTCGCTGGCGGGACTGGCTTCAGACATCCAGCAACTGAAAGCTCAGGGACACGACGTCAAGGTATTTTTCTTGACGGCTCAGACAGAATCACTGATCGCGCGCTTTTCCGAAACGCGGCGCAGCCATCCGCTGTCGCACCGTCTCCTGCCGGGGCAACATCCGGGTGACCGCCTGACGCTGACCGAATGCATCCTGAATGAACGCGAGATGCTGGTCGACATCGAAGGTCTCGGCCATGCGATCGACACCTCAGACGTCAGCGCCAACCGGCTGCGCAGCTGGATCAAAGATCTGGTCGATACCGAACCGGCGCCGCTGACGCTTTTGTTCGAATCGTTCGCTTTCAAGCGCGGCGTGCCGCTGGATGCCGACCTGGTATTCGACGTACGGATGCTGCCGAACCCGCATTACGATGCCAAACTGCGGCCTTTGACCGGGCGCGATCCGGCAGTAATCTCGTTCCTTGAGAACCTGCCGCAAGTCACCGACCTGCTCGACGACATCCGTAATTTTGTTGAAAAATGGCTGCCTTCGTTCAAGGACGACAACCGCAGCTATCTGACGGTGGCAATCGGCTGCACCGGTGGCCAGCATCGGTCAGTTTATATGGTGGAACAACTGGCTCAATACTTTCAGTTGTCCGAGCGCGTGGTGCGTCGCCATCGCGAACTCGGTTAACGCCGGCGATCATTGCCGCCGCTCTCCATTCCGACGCGTCGTTGATACGACCTCCTTGCCATGCCTGACAATCAATCCTGGATTCCATTGTTTCCGCTCAACACGGTTCTGTTCCCAGGCGGCGTGCTGCCGCTCAAGGTATTTGAAACACGCTATATGGACATGCTGCGCGAGTGCATGAAACACCAACGGCAGCAGTTCGGCGTGGTGTTGATCAAATCGGAACAAGAAGTGGGAGCCGCAGCCGAACCGGAGGATTTCGGATGCCTGACGCAGATCGTCGAATGGGACATGCAAGATCTGGGGGGTAATGATGCTACGCACGGTTGGCAGCCAGCGCTTTCGCATACTGCAACGGCGGGTATTGGCAGATCGGCGGCAGGAAGCACAGATAGAACTGATCACAGCCGATCGGCCCGGCAAGCCGGACCAGATACACCTGGATTGTGCCGCGCTGCTGAAGCTGGTGATTGACGATATCAACACCCAGGGTCGCACCGCGCACGGCTCCGACTACGCTAGCCCGTTTGCCGTACCGCTACAATTTAACAACGCCGGGTGGGTCGCCAATCGCTGGTGTGAAATCCTGCCGATCCCGTTGAAAGCGCGCCAGGCGCTGCTGGAAACGATCGATGGCAATCAACGGCTGGGCATCGTGCATCAATATCTTTTACAGCACGACATCATCTAGCGCCATTGGGCGGGCGCGTTTCCATCCTCTCGTTCGACAATCTGATTCTGCACTTTCGCTTCAGGCAAACAGATCGGCTGCGCGAAATATTTCCAACAATAATTTCTTGACCGGGGCTGGCAGCGGCGCGTCGGCCAGACGCTCGGCCGGGTACCAAACCTGGCCAGCTTCGGCCACAACCTGGGCACGGCGCGCCAAGGTAATCTGAAATGGTGATATCTGCAATTTGAAATGCGTGAACACATGGGTGAACGGCCGCAGCGCCTCGCACGAAGCAACCTCGCCGATTGCTGCCGTTGCCCGTGCGACAGCAAGCTCCAGATTGTCGCCCGGCGTAATTTCAGGCAGCGACAGCAAGCCGCCCCAAATGCCGCTATCCGGCCGCTGCTCCAGCAGGACCTGGCGCTGATCGACAATCACCAGCATGGTGCTCTGTTTTTCAGGAATCGCTTTCTTCGGCTTGCGCACCGGTAGCAAGCCGACCCGATCCGTAGCGAGTGCAACGCAGCGCTGCGCCAGCGGGCAACGATGACAAGACGGCTTGCCGCGCACGCAAAGGGTGGCGCCGAGGTCCATCAAACCCTGCGTATATGATTCCACGCCCTGCTCCGGCAGCAATGCCACGGCGCGGCGCCACATGGCGTCTTCGATCGGCTTGGCGCCGGGATAGCCATCGATCCCGAATACCCGCGCAAACACGCGTTTGACATTACCATCAAGGATCGCCGCTCGCGCGCCATATGAAAAGGCGGCAATCGCCGCCGCGGTGGAACGGCCGATGCCGGGCAGGTCTTGTAACAAGGCCGGATCGTTTGGGAATACGCCACCGTATTGCGCTACCACCCGCTGCGCGCAGCGCTGCAAATTACGGGCACGGGTGTAGTAGCCGAGGCCGCTCCAGTGCGCCATT
Source organism: Collimonas sp. (assembly GCF_044339385.1). Taxonomy (NCBI): domain Bacteria; kingdom Pseudomonadati; phylum Pseudomonadota; class Betaproteobacteria; order Burkholderiales; family Oxalobacteraceae; genus Collimonas; species Collimonas sp. Next base: position 11,655 of record NZ_JBIIVN010000025.1, read on the forward strand.
ACCTCTTCGCTCGGCGCTGCGGCCAGCGATTGAACATCGGGAAATCTCACCAAAAACCGCTGGTAATACGGAATGACGGCGGCCACCTGAGTCTGCTGCAGCATGATTTCCGACAGCCAGACGCGGTAGGCATCGCGTGTCTGCTGCCACGGCAGCGCGTGACGGCCGTGCTGCTGTTGCCATGCGATTACCGTCGCAGAAAAAGATGGATCGACAAAATCATTTGGCGCAAGATTGGCTCTGGCTTGGCTCTCGGTAGGACAAAGAATCTTCAATGCTGTCTCACAAAATAGGTTGTATCTGCAACACCCGGGCAGAAAAACCTGGCCGCTGTCGGCCGCTTAAATATGCACACCGCAAGCGATGGCTCAGGCCGCTTTCATCGCCGCCGGATCGGAGTCCAGTACGCTCTTTAACTCGTTTTCCAGCGCTGTCAGGGTATTTCTTTGCGCAATCAATTCACCTTGCAGTATCTCTACCGCTTGAATCTTTTCTTCCAGGCTGTCGATCGCTGCGTGCACCCGCTCAATCGATTCGGTGCGTTGCCTGAGCTGCGATTTGTGCGCGCGAATCTGTCCCTCCAACGGCGCCATCACTACCTTGAGCCAAGCATCGACATCACGATTGGCCTGCAGGAAACTTTGCTTGACCTGCGAGGCGATCGAGTCAAAGAATTTCTGCATCAGCACTACCTGGCTGGTCTTGAGCAGCGTCACTGTGCTGAACTGGCGATGATAAGCGATTTCGATGACCTTGATTTCGTCGCGATACTTGTCGAGCGAGAATGGCATCGGCTTCGACAATGCCAAGCCGTGTTCAGTCGAAAATTTACGGTACATGATGGTCATCATTTCCGAGATTTCATCGGTCTTCTGCCCTGACAGGGTCAGGTTTTCCTGCGCTCTGTCAAAAAAATTCTTCACCGCGTGGCGAAAGCCGGCAGTGAACATGCTGCCCTCCATGGCTGCCCGCGTCTTGCGGATTTCTTCCTTCAGCAAACCCATACCGAGCGTGGTAAAGACGTCAGCCGACAGACGCGCAAAGACCATGCGCGTGCCTTGCAGCTTGAGCAGGCTTTCATCGAACTCCTTTTTTTCGATATCGATGCGCTTTATCATATGACTGATGATCGATGCATTTTTACCGCGCAAGCTCTTCAATTCCAGCAACTGCTCAACCACACTGCGGATATGCGCTGACATGAGCGCCTGCTTGGACACGATCAGGTCGTGGATGTCACCGATCAGTTGTGCGCGGATGATCTCGCGCTTGCCGAGTATCAGCTGGTGCGACAGTGCATTTTCCAATGCCGGCAGGCGACTGCGCTGTAACAGCCCGGGTTCAGCGTTGATCTTGCCGACCAATCCCTTCTGGGCCGAGACCGGATAGACCTGTGCTTCCGACAAACCCAGCGTATGCGCCACACTAGATACCTGCTTGCTGATCTGCTGCTCGACTTCAAACGGCGAGCGCAGTTCATCCCACATGCTGTCGATCTTGTTGAGCACAACCATGCGGCCGGCGCCGTTACCGATATGATGACGCCAGACATCGATGTCGCTCTTGGTGACGCCGGTATCTGCAGCCAGAATGAACAACACCGCGTGCGCGTTTGGAATCAGGTTGAGCGTCAGTTCCGGTTCGGTACCGATGGCGTTCAAACCCGGCGTGTCGATAATCACCAGGCCTTCTTTCAACAACGGATGCGGGAAGTTGACGATGGCGTGACGCCACTGTGAAATCTCGACTCTGCCCGAGTCGTCAATGACGATTCCGGCATCGGGATCGTCTTCGTCATACAGGCCATAGCGCTTGGCATCTTCCAGCGGCACCCACTTACCTGCTTGAAGGCTTCCAGCATGCCGTCGCTCGACGAGGTATCCAGCGGCAGCACGGTCCAGAGGTGATGTGCGCCTTTGTAATCGCTGGTCGATTGCGATTCCGCCCGGGTTTCTATCGGCAGCAGACGAATACACGGCGGGAAGGTTTCGTCATACAGCAGCTCGGTCGGGCACATGGTGGTGCGCCCGACCGCCGAAGGCAAGATGCGCTGGCCGTAATCGGCGAAGAAGATGGCGTTGATAAGCTCCGATTTTCCGCGAGAGAATTCGGCGACGAAAGCAATCGACAATTTATCGTCGGTCAGGCGCGTCAGTGCCCGGCTGATGCGCTGTTCGCTGGCAGCGTCCGCCAGTTTCGAGGCGCGGGCCCAGGTCTGGTAACGCCGCAACGCGCTGGCCACGGCAGTACGCCACTCGCTGTGTTCCTGGGATGCTTGAACTAGATTGCCCACTATCTCTCTCGCCTCTTCTTTTGAATGCTTATTTCTGACATTTTTTGCAATAAAACGTCGAGCGCTGCCCCTGCTTTATCTGCGCAATCAACGTACCGCATTTTCTACAAGGCAACCCAGCACGATCATAGACGAAATAGTTCTGTTGAAAATAGCCGGATTGACCATTCACGCCAATAAAGTCGCGCAAAGTGCTACCGCCCTTTTCGATTGCGGCAGCAAGAATTATCCGAATGGCATCAGCCAACAGCGCATAGCGCGCCAGACCGATGCGATGTGCCGCGGTTTTCGGATTGATGCCGGCCCTGAACAGGCTTTCCGATGCATAAATATTGCCGACTCCGACCACGATGTCGCCAGCCAGCAGCACCTGTTTGATCGGCGCGGCCCGGTTGCGCGTCTTTTGATACAGGATTTGCGCGGAAAAAACCTCTTCCAACGGCTCCAGCCCCAAGCCCGCCAGCAAGACATGCTGTTCCACCGGGCCATCTTCAGCGGCATGCCAGAGTACCGCGCCAAAGCGGCGCGGGTCCGACAAGCGCAGCACTTGGCTGCCAACCGCCAGATCGAAATGATCATGCTTTTTGGGCGCGGTACCGGCATCGAGAATCCGCAGATGGCCGGACATGCCGAGATGGATGATCACGGTGCCATGGTCGAAACCCAACAGCAGATATTTACCGCGCCGACCAATGCCGCGTATCGTGCGGCCGGCGAGCAGCGTCGGCAGATCCGGCGGAAACGGCCAGCGTAAACCGGCATGGCGGAAGGTGACCGCAGTGACGGTGCGCCCTTCGAGATGCGGCGCAACGCCGCGTCGGGTCACTTCTACTTCTGGAAGTTCTGGCATGATTCAAAAAAATAAATAATTGCAAACGACGTTTAACAGCAACCGTAAGGTGGGCAAGTGTTATTGCCCGCGCATTACCCTCGCGCTATCCGGATCAGATTGCCAACCGATGATTCGGTAATGCGATTGGGATAGGAAATGGGGATAGGGATAGCGTGAAGGCACGATTAACTACTTTACTAAAACCTGTGATTGTCTAAGAAAAAACCTGAAAAGCCTTGAAATTTCGTCGCAGTGCGGGCAAATCGTTTTAGTCGCCGCCAAGCTTACAAGCCTCGCACAGATGTTGCCTGCGCTTCGCGCAACAAATCCCACACCCTCCTCTGCGCATTGCACTCTGGTTGGGCGTAAAATCGGGGCTAAACCTCAAAACGGCAATCCGCTTTGATACCGAAAAAGCGGCCGCGAATTTCAGGGAAATGACCAGGGATCTGTTTTCAGATCCATACCAATGCTTGCCAAGCCAGGATATCTCTTGAAAAAAGCCCTTGCCATTGTAATGCTCTCTTCCTTGTTGTCGGCTTGCGCCGGCGTCAAACCTGGCAATGACGCCACCGATGCCGCGTCGACAGCGACCACAGCGAAAGCCACGACCACAGCGGCTTTGCCCGCCGCGGCTGTCGGCTCCGATCAGTTGGCCGCGCGCAAACTTGCGCCCCGGGCGATGCCGGTCAAGCCGCCGGAAGAACATCTGCCCGCAGTCCCATTGACCAAGGAATTGCTGTTCAAGGTACTGAGTTCAGAGATATCTTTTCAGCGTGGCAACTGGCAATCCGCCTATGTAACGCTGCTGGGCGCCGCGCAGCAGACACGAGACCCGCGCCTGGCGCGGCGCGCTGCCGAAATGGCGCTGAGCGCCAAACAAGCCAACGAAGCACTGGTCGCCATTCGCCTGTGGCGCGAGCTGGCGCCTGACTCGGAAGAAGCCACCCAGTATTATCTCGGCTTCATCATGCTCAGCAATAATCTGGCAGAAGCCAAGCCGATTCTTGAGCAACGCCTGAAAGATGCGCCGCCGCAGGCGCGCGGTGTCGCGATGCTGCAAATCCAGCGCCTGCTGGTGCGGGCGCAGGATAAGGAAGCTGCATTTGCGCTGCTTGAGCAACTGGTGGCACCGTATCTCTCCACCTCGGAAGCGCATCTGGCGCTGGCACAGGAAGCGTTTAGTAGCGGCAACAGCATCCGGGCGCGCGAGGAAGCGCAGATCGCGTTGAATCTGAAGCCGGACTCTGAACTGGCGATCCTGACCAGTGCGCAAGTCGCCGCCGATAACGACGAACTGGAGCGCCTACCGACCAACTTCCTGAAGCAATACCCCGGTTCGCGCGAGGTGAGGGTAGCGTATGCGCGTACGCTGATCGATCAAAAGCAATATGAAAAGGCACGCAGCCAGTTTGAAATCCTGCTTAAAAGCGACAAACAAGACGCCACCACGCTGCTGGCGCTGGGCCTGCTGAACGCACAGATCGGCGACCTCAAGGCTGCTGAACGCTACCTGACGGCATACCTTGACCAATTGAGCCAGCATCCGGACGAATCGCGCGACACCACCCAGGCGCTGCTGATCCTGGCGCAAATCGCCTCTGATCGCAACGATACCGATGCCGCACTGAAATGGCTGTCGCAAGTGGAGCCGGGCGACGCTTATCTGGATGCCCAGCTGCGTCGCGCGCAATTGCTGTCCAAGCGCGGCGATATCGCTGCGGCACGCAAGGTACTGGCTGAGATTGAAACCAACGGCGATCGCGAAAAGACCCAGGTAACTCAAGTAGAAGCGCAATTGCTGCGCGACGCCAATCAACCGCAAGAGGCATTCAAGGTTCTGGAAACCGCCCTCAAGGCCGATCCCAACAACGGCGATCTTCTGTACGACTATGTCATGACGGCGGAAAAACTCAACAACCTGAGCACCATGGAAATCGCGCTACGCAAGCTGATCGCGCTGGCACCGCAAAACCAGCAAGCGTATAACGCCTTGGGCTATTCGCTGGCCGATCGCAATACCCGCCTGCCGGAAGCGCTGACGCTGATTCAACAAGCACTGGCGCTGGCGCCGCATGATCCTTTCATCGTCGACAGCATGGGTTGGGTGCAGTACCGGCTCGGCAATCTGGATGAAGCGGAATCGCAATTGCGCAATGCCTACACCTTGCTGCCCGATCCCGAAATCGGCGTGCATCTGGGCGAAGTCCTTTGGGTCAAGGGACAAAAGAGCGATGCGCAAAAATTCTGGCGCGAGGTACAACGCAAAGATCCGCAAAACGACAGCCTGAAAAGCACCTTGGCGCGGCTGCGAGCGACGCTATGATGCGCCGCTCGCGTAATACGGCAGGTACGGCAAGTCGCGCCGGGCGGGCGGCGCTGACGGCGCTGGCCATCGCCGTCAGCGTCAGCGGTTGCAGCAGCTTTCTGCCATCCAACAATCGCAGCACTGCGGATGCGGTCAGCGGCAGCGCGCGCCAATACCATCAGTTGATCGATGTCAGCGGCCGCTTGTCGGTGCGCTATGAACAAGACGGCAAAGAGCAAGCCATACACGGCAATTTCACCTGGTCTCAAAACAACCAGGATACCGTGGTGACGCTGCTATCGCCGCTCGGACAAACTCTGGCCACCATCAATATCGGCGTCGATAAAGCGACGCTGGCGCAAGCCGGCCAACCGTTGCGTAGCGCCGGCGATGTCGATTCATTGACGGTACAGACGCTGGGCTGGCCGTTGCCGATCGCTGGTTTGCGCGACTGGCTGCAAGGCTTCGGCAGCAACGCCGCAGGCCAGCGCTTCGTCGCCACGCCAGCCACCGATACCTATGACGTCACCACCGCGGACAACTGGCGTCTTCAATATGCCAACTGGCAAAACCAGGAAAACGCCGCCGAAAGCTATCCAAAGCGCATCGACCTGGCGCGTAATACCAAGCAAGCAGGTGACGTTGCAATCCGCATCGTCATCGATAGCAGACAACCACGTTAATCTGCCATGACGCGCACGCTGAACAACTGCCCGGCTCCGGCCAAACTGAATTTATTTCTGCACGTTACCGGGCGCCGCCCGGACGGCTATCATCTGCTGCAAACCGTATTTCAGTTGGTCGACTTAAGCGACCTACTACATTTTGAAGTGCGCCAAGACGGCCTGATCCGACGCAGCACCGACATTGCGGGCGTGCCCGAAGAGAGCGACCTGATCGTGCGCGCTGCCAGATTGCTGCAATCGGCGATACAAACTAAAGACAAGATCTCGGCAATTCCGCCAGGTGCAAATATTTCTATCGAAAAAAAATTGCCGATGGGCGGCGGCCTGGGTGGAGGATCATCCGATGCCGCCACCACACTGATGGCGCTGAATCACCTCTGGCAAGGCAGCTTGACACGCGAGGAGTTGATGGCTTTGGGGCTACAACTTGGTGCGGATGTGCCGTTTTTTCTGTTTGGCAGAAATGCATTTGCAGAAGGAATCGGAGAATCGCTGCAAAAGCTTGACACCCCTGCCCTATGGTTCGTTATAATTCAGCCCGCCGTAGCAATTCCGACAGAAATAATTTTTTCATCTTCGGAATTGACACGGGATACAAAACCCGTCAAAATGACGCACTTTTCGATAGCTAGCAATAAGCTGTTCGGAAAAAACGATTTGGAACCCGTAGCTGCCATGCAGTTCCCAGAAGTTGCAAATGCCATCAAATGGCTCAGCAATTATGGAGATGCCCGAATGACAGGATCAGGTGCTTGTGTTTTTTGCGGATTTTTGCAAGAAGACCAAGCTGACAAAGTACTAAAGTTAGTACCGAGTCACTGGAAAGCATGGAAAGCCAAGGCGATGCAGAAACATCCGCTCGCAGGGTTGTTGGATCGTTGAAGTAAGTAGCACAGAATTCGGTTTAGCATCAGATTCAAGCGCATCATGCAGTACCTGCGCGGATTTATGGTATACAACAAGTTGCGTAGGGGAATCGCCAAGCTGGTTAAGGCACTGGATTTTGATTCCAGCATTCCAAGGTTCGAATCCTTGTTCCCCTGCCATTAAACAAGGCAATAATGCCCAGCAGCAAATAGCATCAGAGCGGCAGTCAGATTAAGCCGCATCAAAACACAAAAACAGCACACAGCAAACACATAAGCCGCCAACGCAAGACTGAACAGTCTGGCATTGTCGGCTTTTCAAGTTTTTAACGACAGTATTCAGGAATCTCCATGGCAAACGAAAACCTGATGGTTTTTACCGGCAACGCAAACCCGGAACTAGCTATTGGAGTTGCCAAGCAACTCGGAATCCCGCTAGGAAAAGCCAACGTTACCAAATTCTCTGACGGCGAAGTCATGGTCGAGATTAACGAAAACGTGCGTGGCAAAGACGTATTCGTGCTGCAATCGACTTGCGCACCGACCAATGACAACCTGATGGAAATCATGTTGATGGTCGATGCCCTGAAGCGCGCTTCAGCAGGCCGCATCACCGCGGCGATTCCTTATTATGGTTACGCACGCCAAGACCGTCGCCCACGCTCGGCGCGGGTTGCGATTTCGGCCAAGGTTGTCGCCAACATGTTGCAGGAAGCTGGTGTCGAACGCGTCATCATCATGGATTTGCATGCTGACCAGATTCAAGGTTTCTTCGATATTCCGGTAGATAACATCTACGCGTCGCCAATCTTGCTGGGCGACCTGGTAAGCAAGAATTACGATGACCTGCTGGTCGTCTCGCCGGACGTCGGCGGCGTGGTTCGCGCCCGCGCGCTGGCAAAACGCCTGAACTGCGACCTGGCGATCATCGACAAGCGTCGTCCAAAGGCGAATGTATCGGAAGTCATGAACATCATCGGTGAAGTCGATGGCCGCAACTGCGTGATCATGGATGACATGGTCGATACCGCCGGCACCCTGACCAAGGCCGCCGAAGTATTGAAAGAGCGCGGCGCCAAGAAAGTGGTTGCTTACTGCACGCATCCGGTCTTGTCTGGCCCGGCCCTGCAGCGTATCGTCAATTCGCCGCTGGATGAACTGGTGGTGGTTGACACCATTCCGCTGTCGGCAGAAGCCAAGGCCTGCGGCAAGATCCGCCAGTTGTCTTGTGCCGAGTTGCTGGCAGAAACGTTTAAGCGCATTACCAAAGGCGATTCGGTGATGTCGCTGTTTGCCGAGTAATTTTTGTTCTGCGTAGTTGCCGCCTACGTGGTTGCACCGTTTTATTTAGTCAGTTGAGGACAGAGTGGTATCGGCAGTGCAATTGAACGTACTGCGGCGCCCCATAAACTCTGCCCCACAATTGTTTTGAACCCTCTGGTCGCGGAGGGTTTTTACCGCCGGATTTATCCGGCACACAATGGAGCTTCAAAATGAAAGTAATCGCATTTGTACGCAAAGAGCAGGGGACCGGAGCGAGCCGCCGCCTGCGCAATGCTGGCCAAACACCAGGTATCGTTTATGGTGGTTCCGAAGCGCCGGTCAATATTTCGCTGGACCACAACGCGCTGTACCACGCGCTGAAAAAAGAAACTTTCCACTCCTCGATCCTCGACCTCGAAATCGACGGCAAGGTACAGAAAGTTCTGCTGCGCGACTTCCAGGTCCACGCATACAAGCAACTGGTCCTGCACGCTGACTTCCAGCGCGTCGACGCCAAGCAAGCGATCCACGTTAAAGTGCCTCTGCACTTCATCAACGCAGAAGTCGCTCCTGCGGTGAAGCTGTCCGGCGCGATCATCAGCCACGTTTTGACAGAACTGGACATCTCCTGCCTGCCAGCAGATCTGCCAGAGTTCGTCGAAGTCGATCTGACCAGCATCGAAGTCGGCCACTCGATCCACCTGGCTGACCTGAAGCTGCCGAAGGGCGTTGTTGCTGTATCGCAAGAAAACCTGACGATCGCGACGGCATCGATTCCAGCCGGTAAAGTTGAAGCTGATGCGTCTGCCGCAGCAGCACCAGCTGCTGACGCTGCTGACAAGAAGTAATTCATCGTCGTCTTTGCCGGAGCCGATCCTGGCTGGAAAACCCGCCCTTCGTGGCGGGTTTTTTATTGCTGCCGAGCGGCCCGGGAAGAATTCACGCTGATTGGACGGCAGCATGCAATATCCGCGATAATCGGCGCTATTGCTGGATCAGTCTGGAACTGGGTGTGCCCTGCCCCGGTCGCGCCAGAGAAAAAAGAGAAAACACCATGTCCATCCGTCTCATCGTCGGCCTTGGCAACCCCGGCCCGGAATACGAACAAACGCGCCACAACGCCGGTTTCTGGCTGATCGACAACCTGGCCAACGATCTCGGCCGCAAGCTGGCGCGCGAATCCCGCTTCAACGCGTTCGCCGCCAAGGCCAGCATCGCCGGCCAGGAGGTATGGCTGCTGGAGCCGCAAACTTTCATGAACCGCTCCGGCCAATCGGTGGGTGCCATCGCGCGCTTTTACAAGATCGCCGCCGATGAAATCCTGGTGGTACACGATGAACTGGATCTGCCGCCTGGCAGCGCCAAGCTGAAAAAAGGCGGTTCTTCCGGCGGTCACAACGGCTTGAAAGATATTACGGCGGCGCTTGGCACCCAGGATTACTGGCGTCTGCGGCTTGGTATCGGCCATCCGCGCACGTTGAACCTGCAGCAGGTGGCGGCTGATTTCGTATTGCATCGCCCACGCAAAGACGAGCAACAGTTGATCGACGATGCCATCGCCGCCAGCCTGAAGATCGTCCCCGCGCTGTGCGAAGGAAAATTCGAAGCAGCAACGATGCAGTTGCATACCGCGGCTAAGAGACGGTTTCATAAAGGCTGCGATGCCTGCTGAAGTTTGCTCCAGCAGATCAGACTGCAGCCAAGTTTAAGGAATGCTTGATGAATATCAGC
>NZ_JBIIVN010000026.1:0-21580 GCF_044339385.1 Collimonas sp.
CCTGATCCTGCGCAAGCTGCGGCTTTTTTGCGCTGCGTTTCTGGTAATGCTTTGGCCGATGTGGCGTATGGCGACTGTCACGGCTTGAGACAATTATTGGGAAATGGGATTGTTCAGGGCGGACTAAATAAGTCGTGTTCAGATAGTAATCAGTTCGATGGCCGGGCCTGTCGGCAAAAATTGTTTGTTGCGAACCGAACGGCCATCTTTACGCGTAATTTTGCATGCAGGCGATTTTTCGCACGGAGCAAAGCTGTTTTTTTTCGGAGACTTTCACCGTGCGCCCGTGATCGGCAACCCTGCCGCCTGCCGCAGAATCAATAATCTCAGCGCAATAATTTTTCGATATCCGCAGCCAGCGATTCAGGCTTGGTTTGCGGAGCAAAACGCGCGGCCACGCTACCATCCCGGGCGACCAGGAACTTGGTGAAATTCCATTTGATACCTTCGCTGCCGAGCAAACCCGGTGCCGCACTTTTCAGAAATTGATAGAGCGGCGCGGCGTGCTGGCCGTTGACTTCGATTTTCTCGAACAGTGGGAAAGTGACACCGTAGTTCTTTTCGCAAAAAGCCCCGATTTCATCCGCGCTCCCCGGTTCCTGAGCGCCAAACTGGTTGCACGGAAAACCCAATACTGCAAGGCCTTGGTCGCGATACTTCTGGTAAATTTCTTCCAATCCTTTGCACTGCGGCGTGAAGCCGCAATTGCTGGCGGTGTTGACGATCAGCAGCACCTTGCCGCGAAATGCTGCGAGCGATTCAGGTGTGCCGTCCAGTTGATTGACGGTGAAGTCATAGATGCTGCCAGTGTGGTTGGTACTCATACGATCCCCAGATGTTCGGTGCCGGCAGCAAGATCGCGGTCCTTGGCTTCCTTGCTGCGCAGTTTGATGGACAGGCGCAAATCGTTGACCGAGCCGGCGTTGCGCAACGCGTCTTCGTAAGTGATCTTATCTTCTTCGTACAAATCGAACAGCGCCTGGTCGAAAGTCTGCATGCCTATCTCGCGCGATTTCTTCATGATTTCTTTGATCTCATGCACATCGCCTTTGAAAATCAGATCAGAAATCAACGGTGAATTGAGCAGAATCTCGACCGCTGCACAGCGGCCCTTGACGTTTTTCAATGGAATCAAACGTTGCGAGACGATACCTTTCAGATTCAGCGACAAGTCCATCAGCAATTGCGGCCGACGCTCCTCCGGGAAGAAGTTGATGATGCGGTCAAGCGCCTGATTGGCGCTGTTGGCGTGCAGGGTTACCAGACAAAGGTGGCCGGTTTCGGCGAAAGCGATAGCGTAGTCCATGGTTTCGCGGTCGCGGATTTCGCCGATCAGGATCACGTCCGGCGCCTGTCGCAGCGTGTTTTTCAGGGCTACGCTCCAGCTCTCCGTATCGACACCGATTTCGCGCTGTGTGACGATGCAGTTCTTGTGAGGGTGGATATATTCGATCGGATCTTCGATAGTGATGATGTGGCCGTAACTGTTTTCGTTACGGTAGCCGACCATCGCTGCCAGTGTGGTCGATTTGCCGGAACCGGTGGCGCCAACCATGATCACCAGGCCGCGCTTGGTCATTGCCACATCTTTGAGCGTTGTCGGCAAGCCCAGGTCTTCGAATTTAGGGATGTCGGTAGTGATGACCCGCAGTACGAGGCCAACCCGCCCCTGCTGGATGAACGCCGAAGCCCGAAAACGCCCCAATCCGCTCGGGTTGATGGCAAAATTACATTCCTGGGTTTCCTCGAAGTCGGCCGCTTGCTTGTCGCTCATGATGGCGCGCGCCAGTTCCACCGTATGCGCTGCCGTCAGCGGTTGGTTCGACACCGGCGTGATCTTGCCGTCGATCTTGAACGCAGGCGGAAAATCGGCAGTGATGAACAGATCGGAGCCACGCTTGCTGACCATCAGACGCAGCAAGTCGCGCATGAATTTGGTCGCTTGATCTCTTTCCATGACGATCCTATTTCGGTATGTTTAAAAACAATTCTGATCAGCAATTAATCATTAAGCATTAATCGTTAGCGATCAACTCCCAACTACGAACGATTAACGATCGTTTTTATGCTGCCAGCTATCCAGATTACCCGCATTAACCAGGGAAGTTATCTGGCGTCTTGGCGGCGGCACGTGCCGTTGCCATCGAAATGATATTACGTTTGACCAGTTCGGTCAGGTTGCTGTCGAGCGTCTGCATGCCCATGTTACTGCCGGTCTGTATTGCCGAATACATCTGGGCGATTTTGCTCTCCCGGATCAGATTGCGAATCGCCGGCGTGCCCAGCATGATTTCATGGGCGGCGACACGGCTGGAGCCGTCCTTGGTCTTGAGCAGGCTTTGCGAAATCACGGCTTGCAGCGATTCCGACAGCATTGCACGCACCATTTCTTTTTCTTCTGCCGGAAACACGTCGACGATACGGTCGATGGTTTTGGCGGCCGAGGAGGTGTGCAGTGTGCCGAATACCAGGTGGCCGGTTTCGGCGGCAGTCAGCGCCAGTCTGATGGTTTCCAGATCGCACAATTCGCCAACCAGGATCACGTCGGGATCTTCCCGCAAGGCAGAGCGCAGCGCATTGCTGAACGAATGGGTGTGCGGGCCGACTTCACGCTGATTGATCAGGCATTTGTTGGAGTGATGGACAAACTCGATCGGATCTTCGATGGTCAGGATGTGCGCATATTCGTTTTCATTGACGTGGTTCACCATCGCCGCCAGCGTGGTCGATTTGCCGGAACCGGTCGGGCCGGTTACCGGCGCCAGGCCGCGCGGCTTCAGCGACAGTTCGGCAAAGATGCGCGGAGTATTTAATTGTTCCAGCGTCAGCACGGTTGAAGGAATGGTCCGCAGCACTGCTGCGGCACCGTGATCCTGGTTGAAAGCGTTGACACGGAAGCGCGCCAGCCCAGGGATCTAGAACGAGAAATCGACTTCCAGATGCTCCTCGTAAGCCTTGCGTTGACCATCGTTCATGATGTCATAGATCATCGCATGGACTTCCTGATGGGTAAGCGCCGGCAGGTTGATGCGGCGCACATCTCCATGAACCCGGATCATCGGCGGCAAGCCTGCGGATAAATGCAAATCGGATGCCTTATTCTTTACCGAAAATGCCAGAAGTTCGGAAATGTTCATTTATAATCCTCGTGCTATGTATTGTGTTAAACGATATTGCCGGATGCCCGTTGCCCGATTTAGAGCGTGCTTTTGACGATTTGCCGAGGGCAAAATTCAGATAAAGCCGCTCTATATCGAGCGCGGTCGCAGGTTCCAGAAATTTCTTTGCGGTAATTTTCCGAAGTCCCTGATTATGTCCTTAATTTCGCAGAAGTTGCAAGCCGTCCAAACCAGTATTCAGGCTGCAGCCGGCGCGGTGTCGCGCCATCCTGACAGCGTGGCGTTACTGGCGGTATCCAAGACTTTTGGTGCTGATGAGGTCATGCAGGCGGTAGCTGCCGGCCAGCGCACCTTCGGCGAAAACTATTTGCAGGAGGCCCTCGACAAAATCGCTGCGGTTGACACAGCGCTGGCCGCCGCCCAGTATGCAGGCGTATTGCTGGAATGGCATTTTATAGGGCCGATTCAGAGCAACAAGACCAGGCCGATCGCCGAACATTTCCACTGGGCGCACACGGTTGATCGCGAAAAAATTGCCCAGCGCCTGTCCATGCAACGGCCTCCCCACCTGCCGCCGCTCAACATCTGCCTGCAAGTCAATATCAGCGGCGAGGCCAGTAAAAGCGGGGTCGCACCGTCCGCCGTGCTGGACACCGCGCGGGCCGTTGTCGGATTGCCGCACTTGGCATTACGCGGTCTGATGGTGATTCCAGAGCCGACCGAGGATGAACAGAAACAGCGGGCAGCGTTTCGCCAGACGCGCGAGTTGTTGCAGCAATTACAATCGGCCTTGTCGGACCATGCGGCGCAGTTGGATACCTTATCGATGGGCATGTCGGCTGATATGGCGGCAGCGATTGCCGAGGGCGCGACCATTGTCCGGGTCGGCAGCGCTATTTTCGGACACCGCGTCAAGCCGGAATGACAGACCGTACGCACAATCACAGGGAAATCATGAACAACCAGCTCAATATCAGTTTCATCGGCGGTGGCAATATGGCTGCGGTTTTGATCAGCGGCCTGGCCGGCAAGGTCACCGAGGCAGCCAATCTGCACGTGGTCGATCTAAATCCGGACGCGTTGCAAAATCTGCAGCAACGCTTTGGCGTGAGCAGCGCCAGCGAGATCGACGCCGCGATCGGCCGCAGTGAAGTGATTGTGCTGGCGGTCAAGCCGCAGCAGATGAAGGAAGTTGTCGCCAAATTGCGGCCGCATGTGACGAACCAATTAGTGCTGTCGATCGCTGCAGGCATCCGTGCGACCGATCTGGCGCGCTGGCTTGGTGGCTACAGCGCTATCGTACGATGCATGCCGAATACGCCGGCATTAATCGGCCAGGGCATCACCGGTATGTTTGCCAGCGCCGGCGTGTCGGCGCGGCAGCGCGAGACCGCCGATGTCATTTTGCGCGCAGTAGGCAGTACCGCGTGGCTCGACGACGAGAGCAAGATCGATGCGGTCACTGCGCTATCGGGTAGCGGCCCGGCCTATGTGTTTTATTTCATCGAGGCCATGCAACAGGCGGCGCAAGAACTCGGATTGACGCCGCAGCAGGGCATCGAGTTGGCCAAGGCCACCTTCGTCGGTGCCGCGCAACTGGCAAGCCAGTCGGCGGAACCGGTTTCCTTGCTGCGCGAACGCGTAACGTCAAAGGGCGGCACTACCTATGCGGCGCTGAGCAGCATGGAAGCTAGCGGCGTGAAGGCATCGATTATTGATGCCATCAAGGCTGCGGCAGAGCGCGGACGGCAATTGGGCGATGAGTTTGGCTGCGATTAGCGCCGACATTTAGCGTCGACATTCGGGCCGTGGCCGCGGTATGCAGTTGCAAACATAAGTGACAATAAAAACAGCGGCAATCGCATCGCGAATGCCGCTGTTTTGTTATGTGTCTCAGAGGGGCGCCAGCGGCTAAGCGCTGATGTAAATGTTACTTGCTGCGGCCGATCACCAGGCCCGCCAGTAAGCCGATGGCGGCGGCGATACCGACTGCCTTCCAAGGATTGTCGCCAACATAGTCGTCGGTGACATGGGCAGCATGCTTGGTATGCTCCACGGCTTTCTTGGTGGCTTTCGGCAGTTCTGTCTTGGCGGTATCCAATGCAGCTCTCAGTTTGGCGCGCACCGAATTGTATTTTTTTTCCGCCTGGTCCTGGGTATCGTCGAGCAGCGTTTCCACTTCTTTGATGACTGATTTCAGTTCGCCAGCTAAATTGTCGCGCATCTCTTTTACATTGTCGGTAGTAGTCATAGGTACCTCTTCAAAGTGGTTTTCGGGGGTGGTGGTGTGTTGCTTAATGTATCATAAAAATGATGTTGAATTATCATCGTAACGCATAATCCAGCGCAATTCCGCCGAACATCGCGGCACCGAGCCAGTTGTTGTGGCGAAAGGCGGCAAAGCAGCCAGCTCGATCGCGGGTACGGATCAATCGGTAGTGATACAGCGCACAGCATAGCGCCACCAGCATGCCCGCACCGAACCAGCCGCGCAGGCCGAGCTGCCATCCTACAGCAAATACCAATCCCAAACTTAACAGATAACAAAGCATGACTGCCAACACATCATAGCGGCCGAACGTAATTGCCGAAGTCTGAATACCGATCTTCAAGTCGTCGTCGCGGTCTACCATTGCGTATTCAGTATCGTAGGCGATGGCCCAAAATACATTAGCCAGCAGCAGCAGCCACGCCGCCGGTGGCACCGTTGCCAGTACCGCGGCAAAGCCCATCGGGATGCCGAATCCGAAGGCGATACCCAGATAAGCTTGCGGGATGGCGAAGAAGCGCTTGAAGTAAGGATAGCTGCCGGCGACGATCACCGCAATCACCGACAACTGTTTGGTCAACGCATTTAGCGGCAAGATAAGCAGGAAAGACAGCACTGTCAGCACCAGCGCCACAGCAATCGCTTCCCAGGCAGCGATCCTGCCGCTGGTTAGTGGCCGTTCGGCAGTGCGTTTAACATGCTTGTCGAAATCGCGGTCGGCGAAATCGTTGATTGCACAGCCGGCCGAGCGCATCAGTGCCGTGCCGATGCAGAAAATTGCCACCAGTGTCCAGTAGGGCTTGCCGTCCGCTGCCAGCCATAGTGCAGCCAGTGTTGGCCAGAGCAGCAGCAGGATGCCGATCGGCTTGTCCATACGGATCAGATGAAAATAGAGTTTGAGGCGCTTCATGCTGTTTTGACGAAGAAAGAACAGAGATAAATAAAAAAAGCGGCAACCGGTAAAAAGCGGCAATCGGTAAAAAACGACGGTAGTTGCTTCGGGCGTGAGCCGGAGGTCGATCTGTGCTGGCTTTGATGGAAAGACGGCAGGCGTTGCCGCCTGCCGTGAATTGAGCGCTGCGCTAGCTGCTGGTCTATTTTAGCCTTCGATGACTTTGGCGTCATGCAGTAAGGTGACGCCTCTGAGGCCACAAGCCAGAACTGCTTTTTGCACCGCTTCGATCGCAGCATGACGGGTAAAACTCTTACGCCAGGCGATGACAACGCGACGCGACGGTCCCGGTTCGGTAAACGGCACATAGCGCAACATACCGTCTTTAGCGTCCAGATCGGGTACCGATGCTTGCGGCAGCACAGTAATACCGATGCCCGATGCCACCATATGGCGGATAGTTTCCAGCGACGAGCCTTCAAAGGTGCGAGCGATGCCGTCGCCCGCGGTCGAGTAGCGTGACATTTCGGGACACACTTCCAGCACTTGATCACGGAAACAATGGCCGTTGCCGAGCAACAGCATGGTTTCCGATTTCAGATCTTCGGCGCTGATGCTATCGCGATTGGCCCAGGCATGATGCTTGGGTAGCGCCACCACGAACGGTTCATCGTACAGCGGCTGCACCATCAGTCCATGCTCAGGGAACGGCAGGGCGATAATGGCGGCATCCAGTTCGCCCTGGCGCAGCAACTCTAGCAGGCGCACGGTGAAATTCTCTTGCAGCACCAGCGGCATTTGCGGTACTTGCCCAATCATGGTCTTGACCAGCGGCGGCAGCAGGTAAGGACCGACCGTGTAGATGATGCCGAGCCGCAGCGGGCCCGCCAGCGGATCCTTGTTTTGGTTGGCGATTTCGCGGATGGTGGCGGTTTGCTCCAGCACCCGTTCGGCTTGCGCGACGATCTGCGCGCCCAGCGGCGTCACTGAGATTTCCGTGCCGCCGCGTTCAAATATGACGACGCCAAGTTCGTCTTCCAGTTTCTTGATCGCCACCGACAGCGTCGGTTGCGCCACGAAACATGCTTCGGCCGCGTGGCCGAAATGTTTGACGCGGGCAACCGCGACGATGTATTTAAGTCCGGTTAGAGTCATGTTGTTATCTTCTCATAATTTTTAATGAGCATGGTATACCCGTGTTTCATTGACGCTTTTGCCATATCCGGCAACCTTCCAAGGCGTCGTCTTCGCGCTAGAACTGAAAGCCCTTTTGCGGCAATGCGCCGGGTTAGAAAAGCCCGCCAGCCGCGGGCAGGTGCCTGCATCTTGTGCCGTATGCGTCACACCTTCAAAAATTCTTCTTTGCCACCCAGCCAGCGCGCCAGATGGGCGTTGACCGTGGCGATATTTTCAGGCGTCGGCGCTTGCAGCAGAGTCTGCGCCAGGTCGCGTGCACGGTCGACCAGCCACTGGTCGGTCGTCAAATCGGCAAAGCGCAGCATGGCTTGACCCGACTGGCGCGCGCCCAGAAATTCGCCGGGGCCGCGGATGTCCAGATCGCGCCGGGCGATTTCAAAACCGTCCGTAGTCTCGCGCATGGTCATTAGTCGCTGCTTGGCGATCCGGCCCAACGGGCTTTGATACAGCAGCAAGCATACGCTGGCCGCCGAGCCGCGTCCAACCCGTCCGCGTAACTGGTGTAATTGCGACAGGCCAAAACGTTCCGCGTGCTCGATCACCATCAGTGAGGCGTTCGGCACATCGACGCCAACTTCAATCACGGTGGTGGCTACCAGCACGTGACATGCGCCGGCGCTGAACGCATCCATCACCTGCTGTTTCTCGGCTGGCTTGAGACGGCCGTGGACCAGGCCGATGCGCAGGTCGGGCAGCGCTTCTGCCAGCGTTGCGTAGGTTTCGGTTGCGGTCTGCAACTGCAGCGCCTCCGATTCCTCGATCAACGGACAGACCCAATAGGCCTGGCGTCCATCCTGCACCGCGGCATGAACCCGGGCGATCACTTCGTCGCGCCGGTTCTGGTCGACCGCGCGCGTGACGATCGGCGTGCGGCCTGGCGGTAATTCGTCGATCACTGAAATTTCCAGGTCGGCGTAGTAGGTCATCGCCAGCGTACGTGGGATCGGCGTGGCGCTCATCATCAGTTGATGCGGGACCACTGCCGCTGCGTTTATCTCTTGCGGCGAGGCATCGCTGCCGCCGCTCTCGGAAATAGTCTTGTTGCGCAGCGCCAGCCGCTGGCCGACGCCGAAGCGATGCTGTTCGTCGACAATCACCAATCCGAGTTTGGCGAACTGTACCGTATCCTGGATCAACGCATGGGTGCCGATCATCAGTTGTGCTTCACCGGATTCGATCTGCTCCAGCGCCGCCAGTTTTTCTTTCTTTTTCAGGTTACCGGTGAGCCAGGCAACGCTGACGCCGAGCGGTTCCATCCATGCCGCGATCTTGCGGAAATGCTGTTCGGCCAGGATTTCGGTTGGCGCCATCAGTGCCGCCTGATAGCCGCTATCGATCGCTTGCGCGGCGGCCAGTGCGGCGACCACGGTCTTGCCGCTGCCGACGTCGCCTTGCAGCAGGCGCTGCATCGGGAACGAGGCGTGCAGATCGACACGGATCTCCGCGACGACGCGTTGCTGTGCCTTGGTCAGTTTGAACGGCAGCGCCGCCAGGAATGCTGACGACAATTGTCCGACAACCGGCAGCGCCCGGGCATTCTTGGCTCGGCGCGCGACCTGGGCGCGCTTCAATGACAATTGCTGCGCCAGCAATTCGTCGAATTTCATGCGCACCCAGGCCGGATGCGAGCGACCTTCCAGCGCATGTTCGTCGACTTCCGGCGGCGGATTGTGCAGCAGGCGCACCGCTGTCTCGAACGGCATCAATTGCGCATCGGCGAGTTGTGCCGGCGACAAGGTGTCGCGCCATTCGATATGTTGCATGGCATCGGCAATCGCCTTGCGCAGGAAAACCTGCGACAGGCCCTCGCCTGAAGGGTAGACCGGCGTCAGGACGTCGGGCAACGGCGCGCCTTCCAGCACCACCTTATAATTGGGATGGACCACTTCGGCGCCGAAAAAACCGTGACGGATTTCGCCGCGTGCGCGCACCCGCGTGCCTGGCGCCAACTGCTTGGTCTGGCTGCCATAGAAATTCAGGAAGCGCATGACTAGCTGGCCGCTATCGTCGGCAATCGTCACCACCAGTTGCCGCCGAGGCCGGTACTGGATGTCGCAACTGGTGACGATGCCTTCGACTTGCGCTACGCTGGCGCCCATCATGCCGGCGCGCTGTACGCTGACGATTTCCGTTTCATCCTCATAGCGCATTGGCAAGTGCAGTACCAGATCCATGTCCGAGCGCAGCCCGAGTTTTTCCAGTTTGCTGGCGCGGGTATTGGCGGCTGGTGCGGAAGTTGCAGCAGCGGGTTTGGCGGCGGTTTTTCGCTTCGGAGCAGACATATCGGGCCGTTAGTGGTCGGCTGGGCGTAAAATAGAGGGTTTGCTCATCAAAAGCATCGAGTGCGATCATCCTGCGTTGTGCGGATTTCAGCGCTTGCCATTGTAAAGCCTATGGCCGGATTGGCAACCCGGCATACGGTTTTCTATGGAACACACTGACTATTATTCGTTATTTCATTATTTATTCGAGCATGCATTCTCTTTCCGATTACGATTTCGACCTGCCGCCAGAACTGATCGCGCAGACGCCGCTGTCCGAGCGCAGTGCCTCGCGCCTGCTGCGCGTCGATGGCGATCAATTAACAGATCGGCAATTTACTGATATTGTCGAGTTGCTCAATGCCGGCGATTTACTGGTCTTTAACGACACCCGCGTGCTCAAGGCGCGCTTCTTTGGCGTCAAGGAAACCGGCGGCAAGGTTGAAGTGCTGGTCGAGCGGGTGGTTGACAACCGTACCGTGCATGCGCAGGTGCGCGCCTCAAAGTCGCCGCCGGCAGGCACTCACATCTGGCTTGCCGATGCATTCGACGTGGTGGTGGGTGAGCGTGCCGGCGAATTTTATACGCTGCAATTCCCGGCCGATGTGTTCGAGCTGATCGAGGCGCACGGTCGCTTGCCGCTGCCGCCATATATTGAGCACGATGCCGATGCCTTCGACGAAACCCGTTATCAAACGGTGTATGCCAGGCACGCCGGCGCAGTCGCTGCGCCAACTGCCGGCTTACACTTCGATCAGGCACTGCTGGAGCGTCTGCGTCTGAAGGGCGTAGGCTTTGCCTACGTCACGCTGCATGTCGGCGCCGGTACTTTCCAGCCGGTGCGCAGCGAAAATCTGGCAGAACACAAGATGCACAGCGAGTGGTACACCATTGCCCAGGAAACCGTCGATGCGGTGCAAGCCACCAAGGCGGCTGGCGGCAAAGTGGTGGCGGTCGGCACCACCAGTTTGCGGGCGCTGGAATCGGCGTCGCAATCGGGTGCTTTGCAGGCGGGTAGCGCCGATACCGCGTTGTTCATCACGCCCGGCTATGCATTCCAGACCGTAGACCGGCTGGTCACCAATTTCCACTTGCCGAAATCGACCTTGCTGATGTTGGTCTCGGCGTTCGTCGGCTATGAGCGCATTCGCGCCACCTATGCGCACGCCATCGCGCAGCGCTATCGCTTCTTTAGCTACGGCGATGCGATGCTGCTTACTTATAACGTTTGATCCTGATTATTGAAGATTGCCACCGCCCATGCTTGAATTTACGCTGCTGAAAACCGAAGGAAAGGCCCGTCGCGGCCGTCTGAAACTGAACCACGGCTATGTCGAAACGCCGATCTTTATGCCGGTTGGTACTTACGGTTCAGTGAAGGCGATGTCGCCACTGGAGCTAGTCGAGATTGAAGCCCAGATCATCCTCGGCAACACCTTCCACCTGTGGCTGCGGCCGGGCATGGATGTGATCGAGAAATTCGGCGGCCTGCACAAGTTCATGGGCTGGGACCGCCCGATCCTGACCGATTCCGGCGGCTTCCAGGTATTTTCACTGGGCGCGATGCGCAAAATCACAGAGGAGGGCGTCAAGTTCGCTTCGCCGATCAATGGCGATAAGCTTTTTCTCTCGCCCGAGGTCTCGATGCAGATCCAGAAGGCCCTCAATTCCGACATCGTGATGCAGTTTGACGAATGTACCCCGTATGAGATCGATGGCCGTCCAGCCACCAGTGAGGAAGCCGCAAAGTCGATGCGCATGTCGCTGCGCTGGGCCAAGCGCTCGAAGAACGAATTCGATCAGCTGGAAAACCCCAACGCACTATTCGGCATCGTCCAGGGCGGCATGTACGAGAATCTGCGGGATGAATCGCTGGTCGAGCTGCAAGAGCTCGATTTTCACGGCATGGCCATCGGCGGCTTGTCGGTCGGCGAGCCGAAGGAAGAAATGTTGCGTGTGCTGCAACATATCGGTCCGCGTCTGCCGGCTGAAAAACCGCATTATCTGATGGGCGTCGGCACGCCGGAGGATCTGGTGGCGGGCGTCGAGAACGGCATCGACATGTTCGATTGCGTGATGCCGACCCGCAATGCACGAAATGGCTGGCTGTTCACCCGTTTTGGCGATCTCAAGATCAAGAATGCCCGTTATAAAGAAGATACGCAGCCGCTCGATGAAACCTGCGGCTGCTACGCCTGTCGTCATTTTTCGCGCGCCTACTTGCATCATTTGCATCGTACCGGCGAAATACTCGGCGCAAGGTTAAATACGATTCATAATCTGCATTACTACCTGGACCTGATGAAAAATATCCGGGCGGCGCTGGATGCCGGCCAATTCACTGCATTTGTGGCGCAGTTCCATGCGGAGCGCGCGCGGGGGGTCTAGTTTGTCGGTTTATGTCGGCTTACCCGTGTTTAACTCTGGTTCTATCTGTTCATCGATCTTTATTCGTTTGAATCAGCGCAAGAATGTATATTATCGCAACCATTCCAGAGCAAGCCGATCTACGCCAGCGGGTTTGGTGCACGGCAACATAGTATTTGCTGCCGCGTACAGGCCTGTTTTCCCGGCAATAAATGCGGCGGGTGATTGAGCGGGCGGTTGTATGCCGCTACCCAATGCTAGAATGCTGGGCTATTTTCAAACTACTACCTGGAGCAACTCGTGTTCATTACTTCCAATGCATATGCGCAAGCTGCGCCTGCTGCTACTGCGGCAACCGGCCCGTTCGGCCTGAGCGGCAACCTGACCAGCTTTTTGCCGATCATCCTGATGTTCGTGGTGCTGTATTTCCTGATGATTCGTCCGCAAATGAAGCGCCAGAAAGAGCAAAAAGCCATGATGGACGCGCTCGGCAAGGGCGATGAAGTCGTCACAGTCGGCGGCATGCTGGGCAAGATTACCAAAGTAGCCGACGGCTACATCGCGCTGGAAATCGCCAACGGCACTGAAGTTTTGGTGCAAAAGGGTGCGGTTACCACGCTGTTGCCAAAGGGTACGATCAAAACGGTGCTGTAGGCGCGCTGTTTGACGGAACGAGAGCATCCGCTTTGGATGCTCTCTTCAAATGTACCTGCCCGGTACCCACAAGAGCCCCGTAGCGCTGCGCGCCCTGGGTTTCGGCAGCATCAATACTGCAAGCAAGAGACTCACTTGATATCGAGACTCACACAGAACGAACGCTGAATCAATATGAATCGCTATCCTATTTGGAAATATATTCTGATCGTCATCGCGCTGTTATTTGGCGTGCTCTACACCATACCGAACTTCTTTGGCGAATCGCCTGCGGTACAGGTGAGCAGCGGCAAATCGACGCTGAAGATCGACAGCTCACTGGCTGAGCGTGTCTCGCAAATTCTGCAGCAAGGCAATTTGGCGGCAGACGGCGTCGCGTTTGAAAATACTGGCCCCCAAGGCACGGTGCGCGCCCGTTTCCACGATACCGACACGCAATTCAAGGCCAAAGCTCTGCTAGAGCAAAACCTGAATAACGACCCGACCGATCCGACTTACGTGGTCGCCTTCAACCTGATGCCGAACACGCCGCAATGGCTGCAAAGCCTGCACGCGTTCCCGATGTATCTGGGGCTGGATTTGCGCGGTGGCGTGCACTTCCTGATGCAGGTCGATACCAAGGCGGTCATCAACAAGCGGCTGCAAGGCATACAAGCCAGCGCCCGCAGTGCGTTGCGCGACAAGGATATCCGTTATAGCGGCCTCAGCCGTAACGGCGATGCGATTGAAATCAGTTTCCGCGATCAAGACACTCTGAACAAGGCGCGCGACTTGCTGACGCCGCAATTGTCCGAGATGCTGATTCAGGTTGCGCCGGCGGTGGCTGGCAGCGATCCGGCGCTGGTGGCAGCGCTGAAGCCGGAGGCGCTCAAGCAGATCGTCGATAACGGCGTCACGCAAAATATCACCACGCTGTCGAAGCGGGTCAATGAACTGGGTGTTGCCGAACCGATCATCCAGCGTCAGGGCGTCGATCGTATCGTGGTGCAGTTGCCTGGTGTGCAGGATGTCTCGCGCGCCAAGGACATCATCGGCCGCACCGCCACGCTGGAAGTGCGGATGGTAGATGAGTCCGTAACGCGCGGCACCGAAGCCACAGCAGCGGTACCGTTCGGCTCCGAACTGTTCAAGGTCGGCAAGAATGCACCGGTAGTGCTGTACAAGGATCCGGTCCTGACCGGCGATTACATCTCCAACGCCGCCGTCAGCTTTGACCAGAACCAGCAGCCGGCGGTCAGTATTGACCTCAACGGCGACGGCGGGCGCAAGATGCGCGACGCTACCCGCGGCAAGGTCGGCAAGGCCATGGCGATCGTACTGTTTGAAAAAGGCAAGGGCGAAGTCCTGACGGTGGCGACCATTCAGAGCGAGTTGGGCTCGCGCTTCCAGATTACCGGCATGGGTTCGCCAGAAGCGGCAGCCGATCTGTCGCTGCTGTTGCGTGCAGGCTCGCTGGCGGCACCGATGGAAATCATCGAAGAACGCACTATCGGCCCGCAACTGGGTGCCGAAAACATCAAGAAGGGCTTCGATTCGACCATGTACGGCTTTGCCGTCATCGCCGTATTCATGATCGTGTACTACATGCTGTTCGGCTTGTTCAGCGTGCTGGCTTTGTCGGTCAACCTGTTGCTGTTGATCGCCGTGCTGTCGACCTTGCAAGCGACGCTGACTTTGCCCGGTATCGCCGCGATTGCGCTGACCCTGGGTATTGCTATCGATGCCAACGTGCTGGTCAACGAGCGCATCCGCGAGGAGCTGCGTAACGGTAATTCCCCGCAAGCCGCGATTGCCGTCGGTTTCGACCGCGCCTGGGCCACCATCCTGGACTCCAACGTGACGACGCTGATTGCCGGTCTGGCACTGCTGATTTTCGGTTCCGGCGCGATCCGCGGTTTCGCCGTGGTGCACTGTCTCGGTATCCTGACCTCGATTTTCTCGGCGGTCTTCGTGTCGCGCGGTTTCGCTAATTTGTGGTACGGCCGCAAGAAGAAATTGACCAGCTTGTCGATTGGTCAAATCTGGAAACCGAACGCTTGAATCGAGTACAAATCGTCATCCCCGCGCGGGGATGACGCGACAGAAGTTATTTGCGGTCGTCTTCAATAGCGGCCAAAGTGAACTAAAAGGAATGTGATGGAACTTTTCCGCATCAAAAAAGATATTCCGTTCATGCGCCATGCATTGATTTTCAATGTGATTTCGGCGCTGACGTTCGTAGCTGCAGTGTTCTTTCTGTTCTCGAAAGGCCTGCATCTGTCGATTGAATTTACCGGCGGTACGGTAATCGAGGTCGCCTACAGCAAGCCGGCGAATATCGAGGGCATTCGCAAGACTGTCGAAGGCCTTGGCTATACCGACAATCAGGTAACCAATTTCGGCACCGCGCAGGATGTGATGATTCGCCTGCCTGCTCAAAAGGGTGTGAATTCCGGTCAGCAAAGTGCGACCGTGCTGGCATCGTTGAAGCAGCAGGATGCAGATGTCGAGCTCAAACGCACCGAATTCGTCGGGCCTCAGGTGGGCGATGAACTGGCGCACGACGGCTTGATGGCGTTATTGTTCGTGGTGATCGGCATCATGATCTACCTGGCTATTCGCTTCGAATGGAAGTATGCCGTAGCGGCGATCATCGCCAACTTGCATGACGTCATCATCATCCTGGGCTTCTTTGCATTCTTCCAATGGGAATTCTCGCTGACCGTGCTGGCGGCGATCCTCGCGGTGCTGGGTTATTCCGTGAATGAATCGGTGGTGGTGTTCGACCGCGTTCGCGAAACCTTCCGCGATCGCCGCTTCGGCAAGCTGGCGGTGGCCGACGTCATGAATCATGCAATCACCAGCACCATCTCACGTACCATCATCACCCACGGCAGTACCGAAATCATGGTGTTGTCGATGTTCGTTTTCGGCGGCCCGGCATTGCATTATTTCGCACTGGCGCTGACCATCGGTATTCTGTTCGGTATCTATTCTTCAGTGTTCGTTGCTGCTGCCGTAGCGATGTGGCTGGGCGTCAAGCGTGAAGACATGATCAAGCCGATCAAGGAAAAAGATGAGACGGATGGCGCGGTAGTCTGACGGGACATCGATAAACCTGCTGCGCGCTAGAATCTCGGCACTGCGATGCTCACCGCACCTGCGTAGCGTAGCGCTGCTCCTGCCGATGTTGCAGCGCTCGCCACGGTTTCTCGCGGCCCGGGCGTCATCTGAATAATAAAAAACCAGCCTTCGGGCTGGTTTTTTATTGCTCGGCAACTTAGCGTGGGCACTGGTGCCCACGCACGCTCCTTGAACCTGTGTTATTTAGATTTTCTTCGCCAATGCCGCTGCCTGTCCGATGTAGTTTGACGGCGTCATCGCCAGCAGGTGCTCTTTGGCTTCTTGCGGGATTTCCAGCTTGAGGATGAACTCGCGCAGCGCCTCCTTGGAGATGCCCTTGCCACGGGTCAGTTCTTTCAATTGCTCGTACGGATTTTCAATGCCGTAGCGGCGCATCACGGTCTGCACCGGTTCTGCCAGCACTTCCCAGGTTGCGTCCAGATCTTCACTGAGGCGCGCCGGATTGACTTCCAGCTTGTTCAAGCCACGCAGGCAGCTGTCGTAAGCCAGGACTGCATAACCGAGGCCGACGCCGATATTGCGCAGCACGGTCGAATCGGTCAGGTCGCGCTGCCAGCGCGACAGCGGCAGTTTTTCCGACATGTGCTTGAGCACGGCGTTGGCCATGCCCAGGTTGCCTTCCGAGTTTTCAAAGTCGATCGGGTTGACCTTGTGCGGCATGGTCGACGAACCGATTTCACCTGCCTTGGTGCGCTGCTTGAAGTAGCCCAGCGAGATGTAGCCCCAGATATCGCGGTTCAAATCCAGCAGGATGGTGTTGCTACGGCTGATTGCATCGAACAGTTCGGCCATGTAGTCGTGCGGCTCGATCTGGATCGTGTGCGGATTGAAGACCAGGCCGAGGCGCTGCTCGATAACGTTCTTGGAGAAAGTTTCCCAGTCGAAGTCTGGGTAAGCCGACAAGTGGGCGTTGTAGTTACCCACTGCACCGTTCATCTTGCCGAGGATGTCGACTGCGGCGATGCGCTTGGTGGCACGTTGCAGGCGCGCTACGACGTTGGCGATTTCCTTGCCGAGCGTTGTCGGGCTGGCCGGCTGGCCGTGAGTACGCGACATCATCGGTAAGTCGGCATTGCTGTGCGCCAGCTCGGTCAGCTTGGCGATTACTTGCTGTAAAGCCGGCAGCAGCACGTTGTCGCGTGCGGCTTTCAGCATCATCCCGTGGGAAGTATTGTTGATGTCTTCCGAGGTGCAGGCGAAGTGAATAAACTCGGACGCTGCGACCAGCTCTGGCACATCCTTGACCTGCTCTTTGAGCCAGTATTCAACTGCTTTCACATCATGGTTGGTGACCGCTTCGATGGCCTTGATGCGTTCCGCATCGGTTTCGCTGAAATCGCTGGCCAGTTTATCGAGCAGAGCAGTGGCGCTGGCCGAGAACGGCTTGATTTCGCTGAAGCCAGCTTGAGACAGGGCTTGCAACCAGGCGATTTCAACCTTGACCCGATGGTGCATGAAACCCGCTTCGGAGAGGATCGGGCGTAGTTTGTCGGTTTTGGCTGCATAGCGGCCATCCAGCGGGGACAGGGCGGAAAGCGTGGAGAGAGACATGATAGTGATGACTATAGAGGTGAGTGAAGATGAGATCGAAGCACCAACAATTTCTAAACTGCAATTGCGCGCCGTCGTTGATTATTCGTAAGAAATAACGGCAATAACAACTGAAGCCGAATTTTACCATTTGGATCGTGGTAAATATGTCGCTTTCCATATCGATGCTGCTGCCGATGAACAAAGTAGCTTACGTCGAATGTTATAATCGGTCATAATTTTTTGCTATAAGTGACATATGAAGCTGATCGGTTCTCTGGGTAGTCCTTTTGTTCGCAAGGTCCGTGTTGTCATGGCGGAGAAGAAGCTTGATTACGACTTTGTGCCGGACGACGTGTGGGCTCCAGACAGCAAGATTCAGGCTTCCAATCCCTTAGGCAAGGTGCCTTGCCTGGTGATGGAAGATGGTGGCGCGATGTTCGACTCGCACGTGATCGTTGAATATCTCGATACCCTGACGCCGGTCGGTAAGCTGATTCCAATCAACAGCCGCGAGCGTTCCGAAGTCAAGTGCTGGGAAGCGTTGGCCGATGGCGTTCTGGAGGCTGGCGTGTTGATTCGTCTGGAAGCGACCCAGCGCCCGCCGGAATTACGCAGCCAGACCTGGATCGCGCGGCAGCAGCGCAAGATCGATGCCGGCCTGAAGGCAATGGCGGCAGGGTTGGCCGAAAAGCCATTTTGCTCCGGCAACCATTATTCGCTGGCCGACGTTGCCGTTGGTTGTGCGTTGGGCTGGCTCAGTTTCCGTTTCCCGGAAATCACCTGGCGCGAAGATTATCCGACGCTGGCAAAGTTGTTCGAGAAATTGTCTGAGCGGCAGTCGTTCAAGGATACCGTTCCGCAATAAACGGTAATCGATTTGTCGAGCCGAATCAGGCGTGACTGTTCTATCCTCGCGGCACTAGTGTGCAAATCCATCACTTTTTAAGTGCGGCCAAAATGTCTTGCACTTTATTGCGTTGTGCTCCGGCACGATGTCGCCTTGCGTGCGCAGCACTGCTTGATAAGTTGTCTACACGCGAAATGCCGCCATGTCGAAGTTGTTTTCGGCGCTGCTGCCCCAACCGTCCACGGAGCCGGACACAATCAGCGGACCTAAGTCTTGCAGGTCGAGGACAAGTGTCTGAGCCCGCAGTGTAAGATCAGTTTTGATTTGGAAGACGTTAGACCCTTGCGGGGCGTGCTGTCATTGATAGTCGTGGTTCAAAGGAAAGTCTTGACTCCTTCATCTCTTTCGTCGAACACATTTCCAATTCGCCGCAACGTACGTCTTGTGCTGTTGAGCGAATGCGACGAACTGTTGCTGATGAAGATTGCACTGCCGGACCGCAGCTTTTGGTGCACGATCGGGGGTGGCATTGAAGCGCAAGAGACGCCGGAGCAAGCAGTGTACCGCGAAGCAAGCGAGGAAATCGGCTTGAACCAGGCGGCGCTAAGCCTAACTCGTTATACACAAGTCTACCAGTCGCGCCGTGGCACTGAAAATCCGTTGACTTTCAATGACTTGCCAGCCCCCTTGTAAGCGGTTGCGAAATCGCGTTTACTCTCGTCCTTTGCGTGGCGTAAATGGCAGGCAAGTCGAGAGCATGGATGGACTCGGAGTTTGAGCAACTTGACTTGGGCGATGCGCGCCTGAACCGGCGAGCGAGGACACTGATGGAAAGTATGGCGGCGACACCGACGGCGAGTGTGCCAAAGGCGTGTCACGGCTGGGGCGAAACGATGGCGGCATATCGTTTCTTTGACAATGCAAGCGTTGAGTGGCGTGCGATCCTGGAGCCGCACTGGCAGCAAACGGAACAGCGGATGGCCGCGCAAAGCGTGGTGCTGTGCCTGCAGGACACGACCGAACTAGACTTCAACGGACAGCAGGCGCGCGGCCTCGGGTCGCTCAGCTATGAGGCGCAGCGAGGCATGTACGTCCACCCGACCTACGCGGTGACGACGGCCAGCGCGGCGGTCCGAAGGAAAGCCTGCGCTGGATCGAAGGCTATGAACGGCTGGCCGAGCTGGCGCCGCGCCTGCCCGCCACGCGCCTTGTGTATGTCGCCGACCGCGAGGCGGACATGTTGCCCCTGATGATGCGGGCGCAGCAGTTGGCGTGCCCGGTCGACTGGCTGGTGCGCGCCGCGCACAACCGCTGTTTGCCCAACAGCGACAAGCTGTGGCCGCACACCACGGAAGGGGCGCCGCTGGGTGAAGTCGAATTCACGCTGGCCGCACGGCCGGGCGCCAAGGCGCGCATCGTGCGCCAGCAACTGTGGGCGCGCCGTGTCGAACTGAACGCGGGCAAGGGCAAGGCGGTGCTTGCCACCTGCATCGTGGCGCGTGAATACGGCGCACCGGCCGGCATCAAGCCGGTCGAGTGGCGCCTGCTGACGAATCGGATCGCCACCAGCGCAGCCGAAGTGGCCGAACTGATCGACTGGTATCGCGCCCGCTGGGAGAGCGAAATGCTGTTCAATGTGCTCAAGAACGGCTGCAAGGTCGAAGCGCTTCAGTTGGGCACGATCGAACGCATCGAGCGTGCCTTGGCCCTGTATCTGGTCGTGGCCTGGCGCATCGCCCATCTGATGCGGATGGGGCGCACCTGCCCCGAGCTGGACGCCAGACTGTTCTTCGACCCCGATGAGATTCAGGCCGCTTACCTGCTCAACAAACAGTTGGCGCCGCCGGCACCCAGACTGAACGAGGTGCTGCGCATGGTGGCCCGTGCCGGCGGGTTCTTGGCCAGAAAAAGCGATGGCGAACCCGGTGCCAAGACAATTTGGGAAGGACTGCGCGATGTCCGAGCCTCGGCTCATACAATTAAAACGCTACGCGAAATGGGGATGCTGTCGAGTTGTGTATAACGAGGTGCGCTAAGCCTTGGACCGACGATCTGGCAAGGTGAGCACCTGCTCGAACGCAACGGGGTGCTTACGTTGCATCAGGAGCAGTTCATTCTGGCCCGCACGCGTCGCCAGCACTTTGGCAGCGGGAACATGACCGAAGAGGAAAAAACGGTCGTCAAAGCGTTCCGCTGGTGGCCGCTATCGGAGTTGAAAAGCAGTTCTGAATTCATCGTCCCTCCCAGCCTTGTGCGTCATCTGGAACCAGTGCTCGCCAATCAAATCCCGTCCCAAATTCTCACTATCGCGCTTGGCGATAATCCTGACGAAGCGCAAGCTGTGACCAGCGCCTGATAGCGGGTTATCGATTCAGGTGTGCATTGAGACTAGAGGTGTTGGGGGGAGTATGTTGTCAGTTTTTGCGCGGACAAGCATCGGCCATGCGCGCGCGTTTTGCTCAGGCCGGCAAAGACTACAACCGCAAATTCTCCAGTTGTATTTGGCTTAGAGCCAATCGAGCTGAGTTTGTTGATTGGCAGCCGCGCTAATTTTTTTTCGGCGCGAAGAAAGTCGACGGCGACTGTCCAAAGGTTTTGCGGAACATCGCAGAAAACGCCGACTGGCTGGCATAGCCCAGTTCAGCGGCGACCTGCGACAGCGGCATGCCGCGCGCAATCATCGGTGCCGCGTGCGCCAGCCTGATCTATTGCCGCCATTGGCCGAAAGTCATGCCCAGGTCGCTTTCGAACAGACGCGCCAGGGTTCTCTCGGAAGCCCCGGCCTGTTGCGCCCAGTCGGCCAGCGTTTGGTTCGAATCGGGCTGTTCGATTAACGCCCGACAGATTGCTTGCAGGCGTTTTTCGGTCGG
Source organism: Collimonas sp. (assembly GCF_044339385.1). NCBI lineage: Bacteria > Pseudomonadati > Pseudomonadota > Betaproteobacteria > Burkholderiales > Oxalobacteraceae > Collimonas > Collimonas sp. Next base: position 21,133 of record NZ_JBIIVN010000026.1, read on the forward strand.
CAGCGCGATCCGTATCGCCGGCGTTTTGGCTTCAGCCAGTTCGTTCAGGATCAGTTGGCTCAACAGCCTCTCGCGCCGGCTGTCGTGCTCGATTTGCGACAGTGCGGCGATCAGCTCGCGCAGCAGGATCGAGACTTCCAGCACGATGCATTCCCGGCCTTCAAACGGTGCCGCGCCGGTATCGACATATAGCGCCCGCAATTGCGATTTTTCCATGGTGGCGATTTCATGCTCGACCAGCGGCGGAATCCAGATTGCCCTCAGTGGCGGCACAATCCAGGTGCTGTTGCCGGCGCTGACGCGCAGCACGCCTGCCGCAGCATACTTAGTCCGCCCTGAACAATCCCATTTCCCAATAATTGTCTCAAGCCGTGACAGTCGCCATACGCCACATCGGCCAAAGCATTACCAGAAACGCAGCGCAAAAAAGCCGCAGCTTGCGCAGGAT
>NZ_JBIIVN010000184.1:0-4566 GCF_044339385.1 Collimonas sp.
TTGCACGGCTAGCTCCTTGAACTCCGCCGTGTACATCTGTTTTGGTATCTTCTTCATTGCTGGTCTTTCCAAAGGATCGTTGATTTTACGTTACCTATGGAAGACTAAATTTCGGGGGAAGCTCAGCCGCCACAATGCCGCCACAAATGCGCAGGTACTGGCACAAATCGCCAAGGCCGAGTTGCCGCACGACGTGATTGCCCCGCTGTTGACGGTGGACGCCGCTTACCTGGAAGCAGCCCTGGTGGTGGATCAAGAGTACGCCGGTATGGAAAATGATTTGCGCACTGTGCTTGATGTCGATGTTCAACGGATACGCCGCAATGATCTGGAATGAAATAAAAAGCCACCGACAAGTCGGTGGCTTTTGAGCTAGGGTTGTACCCCCGGTTGTTACCACATGATGACGCGTTTTTCTGGCGGCAAATACATTTTGTCGCCCGGCTTGACGTCGAATACGCTATAAAAGCCCGGCTGATTTTTCAGCGTACCGTTGCCGCGGAAGCGTGGCGGCGAGTGTGGGTCGGTCTTGACGTAGACGATTGCCTGGGCGTCGCGTACCTTGCCGCGCCATACCTGGCCCCAGCCCAGATACAGGCGCTGGTCGCCGGTGAGGCCGTCGATTACCGGCGCCGGCTTGCCACCCAGCGACAGCTGATATGCCTTGTAGGCAATCGCCAGGCCGGAGTTGTCGGCAATATTCTCGCCAAGGGTCAACTCGCCGTTGACCTGGTAGCCAGGAACCGGGCTGTAGGCACTGTATTGATCTACCAGAGCTTTGGTCTTGACCGCGAATTTCTCGTGATCTTCCTTGATCCACCAGTCGCGCAGGTTGCCGACCTCGTCGTACTGGCTGCCCTGATCGTCGAAGCCGTGGCTGATCTCATGGCCGATGACCGCGCCGATGCCGCCGTAGTTGACCGCATCGTCCGCATTGGCGTTGAAGAACGGCGGTTGCAGAATCGCCGCCGGGAATACGATTTCGTTGAATTCCGGGTTGTAGTAGGCATTAACAGTTTGCGGCGTAATGCCCCATTCGGTGCGGTCGACCGGCTTGCCGAGTTTGTCGATGTTGCGTTTGTATTCAAACTGATTAGCACGGATCAGATTGCCGACCAGGTCGTCACGCTTGATGACCAGGCCGGAGTAGTCGCGCCATTTATCTGGATAGCCGATCTTCGGCATCAGGGTAGACAATTTCTTTTGCGCTTGTTTTTTGGTCTCTGCTCCCATCCAGTCCAGGCCATCGATGCTTTGATGGTAGGCGCTGATCAGGTTGACTACCAGTTTTTCCATGCGAGCCTTGTTGTCCGGCGGGAAGAACTGTTGCACATATAGTTGACCCAGGCCTTCGCCGATGCCAGCCTCCAGCACGTTAATGCCGCGTTTCCAGCGTGGTTCGTTTTGCGGAATACCGCACAGCACAGTGCCTTTGAAAGCGAAGTTCTGATCGACATATTGCTTAGACAGGTCGGCCGCAAAGCCGCTCAGCAAATGCCATTTGAAATAAGCCTTCCAGACCGGCAGCGGCGTGCTTTGAATGATCTGATCCAAGCCTTTGATGTAGCTCGGTTGGCTGATGACCAGATAGCTAACCTTGCCTTTCAGGTCGGCATCGGACAGGTAATCATTCCAGTTGAAGTGCGGTGCCAGTGTTTGTAACTGCGCCAGCTCAACCCGATTGTAGGTCTTGACCGGATCGCGGTTCTCGACCTTGGTCCATTGCACCTTCGCCAACGCGGTTTCCAGCGCGACGATGCTGGCGGCATTTTTCTTCGCAGCCTTGTCGCCGGACATGGTCAAAATGGTTTCTATGTGCGCACGGTATTTGTCCAGCGTGTCCTTCAGCTTGGCGTCGTCGGCTTTCAGGTAGTAATCACGATCTGGCAGGCCCAGGCCGCTCTGACCAAGATCGGCGATGACGCGGGTCGAATCCTTGGCATCCTGATGAATGCCGATGTCGAACGGTGCGCTGACACCGATGCTGTTAAGGTGGGCGATCAGGCCAGCGATTTGTTTTTTGTCTTTCAACGCATCGACCTTGGCGAATTCTGCCGCAAGCGGCTTGATGCCTAAGGTTTCCAGCGCTGGCTCATCCATATAACTGGCGTACAGGTCGGCAATTTTTTGCTTGTTGGAGCCGGGCGTCAGATTTTTCTCGGCGCTGACGGCATCGACGATGGTGTGCAACTGGTTCAACGAATTTTCGCGCAGCTCGTAGAAGGTGCCCCACGACGATTTGTCCGCAGGGATGTCAGTTTTCTTGAGCCAGCTACCGTTGACGTAATTATAGAAATCGTCCTGCGGGCGCACCGCCAGGTCGGCGTTCTGCATGTCGATGCCGCTGGCCGGGGTGATGGCCGCTACCGCGGCTGCCACCGTGCGCGGCGATGGTGATTGAGTCTGCGCCAGACTGGGGGTGGAAACGCTGTAGCCTGCAACCATGGTTAATACTGCTGCACAAATGAGAGATCGTTTCACGAGTAAGTAATCCTTATGAGAAGTCGTCGGAAAAAAGCCTGGTAGGCATGTTGGAAAATCTGTTGCGCGGTGGGCGGCCAACAGCCCGACTGTTACTTACAGCTGCACCGTCACAACTCCGCCATTACAGCCGCAGAGTTACCGCCGTGCAGTTGCCGCCGTACAGTCACCGCCCGCTAGCGGCTGCTCTGCTTATTGTCAAATTTCAATCATTTTTCTGAAAAACCAAATCACAATCTTATATCTTTTTCAGGAAATGCTAAACGTCTGTCAACGCAGGATGGCGGCGCAATCCTGCTTGTCGCGCAATGTCCTGCGCAGCAAGGTATTTTCTCGGGTTTGCGCCAATCCCCGGTCGGCACCGCTCAATTTACCCGGCACCGGTTGTAACAAGGCGGTCATTCGTTGCGCTTCGCTGTGTGAGGTAATCGGTCTGGCGTGGATCGACGCGGAAGTCGAGATGGTCGGCGAGCGATTCAATCCAGCTTGGGAATTTTCCTAACGCTACATCCTCATTCGGGGGCGCCGCTGCGGCGTTGAATGAGGTAATGCTGATAGCGAGGGTGGCTAATGTGAAAAGACGGGTAGTGCACATCACAAGTAAAATCCTCCTAAATCTGGTCTTCGGATTCTAGCGCGCAGGGTGTTGATGTGCCAGGGAAATAGTATGAATAAAAAAATAAAAATGAAATGTGTATCGCCCGCAGCGCATTTATTCAGCGCGGTTTTGGGAAAATGCGACGATTTTTTTAATGTCAGTCAGCTTGTTTTATCTGGCCTAACCGGAAGTGATAGGTGCGCTTGAAAATCGCTTTTATAAACCGCTCTTATCGATCCATAAAAGGAAAGCGCAACACGAACATTGCGCCGCCGAGATCGGAACTCTCGATACTGACGCTGCCACCGAGTCCTTCAACTATTTTTTTGACGATAGTCAGACCAAGGCCATAGCCGCCGGTGGCACGGTTACGGCTCTGATCAAGCCGGTAAAATGCTTCAAAAATTCGTTCCCGTTCGTTTAGCGGTATGTCCATACCGTCGTCTTCCACAATCAGAGTCCATGAGTCTCTTTCTGCCTTGGTACTTACTCTTATGTTGCTGTCTGAGTAACGCAGCGCATTCTGAATCAAATTGGAAAAGGCGCGCCGCAAGCTGCGGGGGGGCAGTGACGAGTTCTGTCAGCGAGGGCGTCAAGGACCATGCAATCTTTTTATTCCGCTGGCGCAGTTCTTCATCCGATACGCCGGCAGCCGAAAGCAAAAAGTCTTTCAAGACGATGGTTTCCAATCGCTCCGGCAGTGCCGATTGTTCCAGCATGTTTATCGTTAGTAATTCACTGACCAGATCGTCCAGTTCCTTGACGTCTTTATGCATTGCTTCTATGCGTTTATGGTTCTCGCTGTCATCGCAGTTATCCATTAAATTGGCTAGTCCGAATGAGAGTCTTGCCAGCGGTGAGCGTAGCTCGTGCGAAGCAGAGTTGACCATATCTCTTTGGGTCGTGATCAGTTTTCCGATACTGTCGGCCATGCTATTGAAATGCGCGGAAAGTTGCCTGACGGAGGAGTTTTCAGAAAGTTTGACGCGTTCATCCAGTGCGCCTGCGCCAAAGCGCCCAGCGGCGATACGCAGTTTTTCGAGGTCGCGCCAATGTGGTATCAACCACATGATCATAGCCCCTAGCATCGCGCAGAAGATAAGTACATAGGCAACGAATTCCATAGCGCCGAAGACATGCGAATCGATTTTCAGGATGCTGCCATCTTTCAGTGTGATGTAGACATCCCAGCGGGCGTTGTGAGCGGCGCCGGTCCACGCCATTTGATTGGTTGCCAATTCCTCCTTGATTGATGATGGCAATGCCGCTTTTTGCTGGTCTGTCAGCAGGGTATAGCGTCCGGGACTAAGTTGATCCAAGCGCTCGAGCCGGGCTTCTAGCTGTCCATCTTGAGGCGAGCCCTGTTGGCGCTAATTGAATCTTGACCCAGCCTGCTGATTGAAATGTGACCCAGGGCTGGTCGCTGCGTTTTGAGTTAGCAGCTGTGGATAAGTCTATCAAACAGTTGGTGTTGAAGCACTCCTTTT
>NZ_JBIIVN010000185.1:0-4531 GCF_044339385.1 Collimonas sp.
GCACGGCTAGCTCCTTGAACTCCGCCGTGTACATCTGTTTTGGTATCTTCTTCATTGCTGGTCTTTCCAAAGGATCGTTGATTTTACGTTACCTATGGAAGACTAAATTTCGGGGGAAGCTCAAAACCCACTATGGAGCATTGCGCGGCCGTATTGATTGGGTAACGCTTGGGTAACGCCTGATGCCAGAGTCACGATGACATACGTGCTTTGATTAGCGTTGCCATTTGACAATAATTAACTATTGTTTCTTTCGTAGTCCAGGTTGACACTTTCTTAACTGGCTTCCTCATCAATCCCATGAGCACAAAAAAATTTGGTCCAACCAGGTCATTGCTAGTGCCCTTCGCCACGCCGGCGGCGCGGCTAACTTTGTTTATTGCATTATTTGCTGGGTTCTTTGTTGCATTGCTTGTTGCGTTGTTTGTGGCGTTCCTGCTGTGGTTCGATTGGAACCACGCCAAACCTTGGCTCAACCGCAGCGTCAGCGCGGCTATCGGCCGCCCGTTTGCCATTCGCGGCGATTTATCACTGGGCTGGCAACAATCCTCAGTGGACGCGGACGGCTGGCACGGCTGGGTGCCGTGGCCGCGCTTAAGTGCTAAGGATATCGTGCTCGATAATCCGGAATGGGCCACTAGCGGTGCGCGCATGGCCGAAGTCGGCGAGCTGACGTTGATCTTGAGTCCGCTGCCGTTGCTGGCGCATAAGATTGCCTTGCCGGCGCTGGAGCTTAAGGCAGCGCGCATCACGTTGGAGCGCGGGCTGGATGGCGAAAACAACTGGACCTTCAAATCCAGCGCGCCATCCGCCTGGCAATTGGATCTGCACAAGCTGATGTTGGCGAAAGGCACTGTGCGTTTGCTAGACAGGGCCAGGAAACTCGATATCAAAGCCGATATCGACAGTTTGCCGAGAACTACTGCCGAAGGCTACGGCATAGGATGGAAGCTAAGCGGCAGCTTCAACAATACAACTATCAACGGCGACGGCAAGGCCGGTGCGGTGCTGACATGGCAAAACTCGAGCACACCTTGTCCATTGCAAGCCAGCCTCCAGGCCGACAAGACTGCGATATCGATCCGGGGCAACCTGAGCAGGCCGAGCGACCTTGCCGCACTTGATTTGCGCCTTAAACTTTCAGGTGCCAGCATGTCGAACCTGTATCCGTTTACCGGCATCGCGCTGCCGGCAACGCCGCCATTCTCAACCGAAGGACGACTGATCGGCAAATTGAATAGCGCCGGCGGCGACTGGACCTACGACAAATTCAGCGGATACGTCGGTTCCAGCGATTTGTCCGGCACACTGGAACTTATTGCGCAAAAGCCGCGGCCTTTGTTGAAGGGCACACTGATGTCCAAGCAATTGCGTCTACAGGATCTGGCAGCGCTGATCGGCGCCGATTCGGACGCCAGCAAGGCTAATCGTGGCGACGCCGCGGCGCAACCCAAAAATAGCGTGCTGCCGGTCGAGCAGTTCGACACCGCCCGCTGGGCCAGTATCGACGCCGATGTAAAGTTCAGCGGGAACAAGATCATCCGCGATAAGCAGTTACCGATTCACGCTATGGTGGCCGAGCTGCATCTGAAGGATAGCCTGCTGTCGCTGACACCGCTCAATTTCGGTATTGCCGGTGGTGATCTGGTTTCTAACATCAAACTCGATGGCACCGACAAACAGATCAAGGCAGAGATGACAATCTCAGCCCGCCACCTGAAAATCAACCAGTTATTGCCGACGCTGGAATTGGCGCAAGCCAGTCTGGGCGAGATTAATGGCGAGGCGTCATTGTCGGCGGTTGGCAATTCTGTCGCCGCTTTGCTAGGTAGTGCCAATGGCGAGGTGAAAACCTTGATCAACCAGGGCACGATCAGCAAATTTCTGCTCGAGGCGGCGGGCCTGAACATCGGCAATCTGTTCATTTCGAAGCTGTTCGGCGACAAACAGGTCAAGCTCAATTGCCTCGCGAGCGATTTTGCCGTCAGCAACGGCGTAATGGATGCGCGCACTTTCGTACTGGACACCGACGACGCCATTATCGATGTCGCAGGTCAGATCAACCTGAACAAGGAAACCCTGGCGCTAACCATCAACCCAAAGAACAAGGGCCTGCGGATCTTCTCGCTACGCACCCCGTTGCACGTCACAGGACCCTTCAAGGATCCTGAGGTAGGGGTCGACAAGGGGGTCTTGGCGCTGAAGGCTGGCGCCGCCGCCGCGCTCGGCGTGCTGGCGCCTGCAGCGGCCTTGCTGCCACTGATTAATATCGGCTCCACTCAGCATAGCGATTGTGCCGGGCTACTGGCGCAGGTACAGCGCAAGCCGCTGGCGCCGCCGCCTGGCAAGACATTAAGATCAGCAACCGGGCGCTAAATTAGGCGAAATCTGGTTGTACTTTTTTATCTGATCGGCGCGCCTGCGGCATTATTTACCCATCGAGCCCGTCAAACATTGCGTCATCCGGCCCGACATGCGACGGCGAGCGCCAGCCAGCGTCGCGCATAGAATGCTGCACCTGGTTTTCTACGCCCAGCAGGGTAGCGAAAATCGCCATTCGTACCGGTATGCCGTTATCGGTTTGCCGAAAAATTGCCAGCCGTGGATCGTAATTGAGGTCGGTGCTGAGATCGTTGGCAGCCGGCCTGCCGTCGCGCGGCAATGGATGCATGACAATCGTGCCGGCGTCGCAGTTGGCATCGATCAAAGCCTGGTTGATCTGGAATTCTGGTGCGTAACCTTCAATCGCCTCATCTGCAAAGCGCTCTTTTTGGATTCTTGTCGCGTAGACGATATCGGCTCCTTTCAAGCCTCCCGCCAGGGAGGTCGATTGTTCCACCACATGACCGTCGCCTGATATGCGCTCCAGGATATACGGCGGCATCTCAAGCGTCGGCGGTGCGATCAGGGTGAATTTGAGTCTACGATATAGCGCCAGCAATTTGATGAGCGAGTGGACGGTGCGGCCGTATTTCAGGTCGCCAACCATGACGATATGAGCACCGTCGATCAATTTTCCCAGACGCGAAAATTCACGCTGGATCGTGTACAGGTCAAGAATCGCCTGGCTGGGATGCTCGCCAGGGCCGTCGCCACCGTTAATCACGGGGATATTGGTGGCACGGGCGAATTCGTCCACCGCCCCTTGTTCCGGATGTCGCACCACCAAGGCGTCGACGTAACCGCTGATGACGCGGCTGGTGTCGTAGACAGACTCACCCTTGGTCATCGAAGAGAAAGTGAAACCCGTGGTATCGCAAACCGATCCTCCGAGTCGGCAAAAAGCCGCACCAAAGCTGATACGCGTGCGTGTGCTGGCCTCAAAGAACAAATTGGCTAGCACAGCACCCTCCAGGATGCGCGAGACCTTCTGACGCCGCGCAATCGGCTGCATGACGTCTGCGATGCGCATTAAGTCTTCCACAGATTCGCGGGAAAACTGATCAACAGAAAGCAGTTGTGGTTTGCCTTGATGGCCGATACGGGTAGATAGCGGGGCCGCCGATCTTGCCGAATATACGGTCTGCGTATTTACGTGGCTCTCCGCATCCTTCACCAGTATTTCATTAACAAATTTACTGACAATGTCTGGCATGGCGCGGTATTCGCCGGATGTTTCGGGCAGCAACCAAGTATCCAATGCGCGCTTGTGTACGCCGATTCGCTCAGAAAAATTCTCTCTGATGAGATTCAGCCGACGCATTGCATCACGTAAAAAAGTCTGTTGATCGATCATTCATATCTCCAAATATACGCTTTGCGTACATTAAGCCATCCTGCTTTGGCTGTCCAGATTTTTAAAAATTACATCTGCTTATAATTTAAGCAGATGTAATTTTTTTGAACCAGGTAATTCCGGGAAAAAATGCCCAGGAAAGACGCAATTTTGACGATTTTGTGAATAAAGCTGTGGATATCTCCGCGTTGAATTGTGGATATCGGGGTTAGTTTTCCACAGGACATTTTTTATCCAAGAATTATTCTTTCGCGATACACCGATTACCAAGCTTTTATCTAATCCGTAAGTTATTGAATGGATAGTCAAATTTAGTGTTGTCCACAGAAAAACGGGTCGTTAATTACTACTACTATTTGTATATATAAATCTGTAAACATAAAACCGAGGCAGTTTTTTTTTGCCGAAAAATGCTTGAAAAAACAGTCGATCAAAAAAGATCGCTTTCTTTATAAGAAGTAATCTTTTGACATCAATATATTTGAAAAAATTTAATGGGAATTGGGAATACCTGATTAACATCAAAAAAAATGATGTGCCTTGATAGGGTTGTGGATAAGTCTTTGGATAACTACCTGCATCCATTGTGAATAATCAAGATGAACATCCCAGGTGCATTTTTTATCCAAGAAATGTTCGTTACAGATACAGGGCTTACCAAGTTGTTATCCTGAGCTTCCCCCGAAATTTAGTCTTCCATAGGTAACGTAAAATCAACGATCCTTTGGAAAGACCAGCAATGAAGAAGATACCAAAACAGATGTACACGGCGGAGTTCAAGGAGCTAGCCGTGCA
>NZ_JBIIVN010000186.1:0-4482 GCF_044339385.1 Collimonas sp.
GTCGTCTTCGCATTCGTTTCGAACGTCGCGCTGATATTCATCAAGCATTCCTTAAACTTGGCTGCAGTCTGATCTGCTGGAGCAAACTTCAGCAGGCATCGCAGCCTTTATGAAACCGTCTCTTAACATGGTTTCAAAATTGCCAAAAAAGCCACCTTTTCACAGGTATCTTTTCTATTGGAATCCCTTATAATTGAAGCACTTATTTCATTTCTAAGCCAATCGCGACGGGTTATATACTGGCCCAGCACAATATTTCCGGCAGCCGAGACAGGCAGCCTGTGCATAGAGAACCAGCGGTTGATTTAGAAATGGAATTCCAACTTTCGGCGGCAGTCGCCACAGCGGCCGCCGTTTTCATTTATGACAATCAAACATTACCTGCAGTTTTCTGACTTTTCGCTGGACGAATACGAATACGTGATGGAGCGTAGCCGTCTCATCAAACGCAAATTCAAGAATTACGAACCGCACTACACGCTGCTTGATCGCACGCTGGTGATGGTGTTCGAGAAAAACTCGACCCGTACCCGCCTGTCGTTCGAAGCCGGCATGCATCAACTGGGCGGCGCGGCCATCTATCTGAACACACGCGACAGCCAGTTGGGTCGCGGCGAACCGGTGGAAGATGCAGCGCAGGTGATGTCGCGCATGTGCGATGTCATCATGATCCGTACCTTCGGCCAGGACATCATCGAACGCTTCGCCGCGCACTCGCGGGTGCCGGTCATCAACGGCCTGACCAACGAGCAGCATCCCTGCCAGGTACTGGCCGACGTCTTCACCTACATCGAGCACCGCGGTTCCATCGCCGGCAAGAAAGTCGCATGGGTCGGCGATGCCAACAACATGCTGTATTCGTGGCTGCAAGCGGCTCAGGTCTTCGGTTTCCACGTCAACGTATCAACCCCGAAAGGCTACGACCTCGACCCTGCCTTAGTCGCCGCGGACAACCAGCGCTACACGCTGTTTGCCAATCCGTCGGATGCCTGCGAGGGCGTCGATCTGGTTACCACCGATGTCTGGACCAGCATGGGCTACGAAGATGAAAACACCGCACGCCTGAAAGCCTTCGACGGCTGGATCGTCGATCAGGCCAAGATGCAACGCGCCAACGCCGACGCGCTGTTCATGCACTGTCTGCCGGCACATCGCGGCGAAGAAGTCTGCGCCGAAGTGATCGACGGCCCGCAATCGGTAGTGTGGGACGAAGCGGAGAATCGCCTGCATGCGCAAAAGGCGTTGCTCGAATATCTGGTGCTGGGAAAAGTTGCGCAGTAATCCATCATCAACTACACAGGCTTAGCGTGAGCGGCATCCAACCATTTCAACCTACCTAGAAATATCATGTCTAATATTCTGCAATCCGTTCCGGTCAACGAAAAAGTTGGCATCGCTTTCTCAGGCGGCCTCGACACCAGCGCGGCGCTGCATTGGATGCGCCAGAAAGGCGCTATTCCTTATGCCTATACCGCCAACCTGGGTCAGCCAGACGAGCCGGACTATGACGCTATTCCAAAGAAGGCCAAAGCCTACGGCGCTGAACTGGCGCGCCTGGTCGATTGCCGCGAACAACTGGTGGCAGAGGGCATCGCCGCGCTGCAAAGCGGCGCCTTCCATATCTCCACTGCAGGCGTTACCTACTTCAACACCACGCCGCTCGGACGCGCCGTCACCGGCACCATGCTGGTGGCCGCGATGTGCGAAGACAAGGTCGATATCTGGGGCGACGGCAGCACCTTCAAGGGCAACGATATCGAGCGTTTCTACCGCTACGGCCTGCTGGTCAATCCGAATCTGCGCATCTACAAGCCTTGGCTCGATGACAAGTTCATCCAGGAACTGGGCGGCCGCAAGGAAATGTCGGAATTCATGATCGCCTCGGGTTTCGATTACAAGATGTCGGTAGAAAAAGCCTACTCGACCGATTCCAACATGCTCGGCGCCACCCATGAAGCAAAGGATCTGGAGTTCCTGAATTCCGGCATGCAAATCGTTGAACCGATCATGGGCGTCGCCTTCTGGCGCGACGATGTAGAAATCAAGCGCGAGACCGTCACCGTGCGTTTTGAAGAAGGCCGTCCGGTCGCCCTCAACGGCATCGTGTTTGCCAACCAGGTCGAGCTGATGATGGAAGTCAACCGCATCGGTGGCCGCCACGGCCTCGGCATGAGCGACCAGATCGAAAACCGCATCATCGAAGCCAAGAGCCGCGGCATCTATGAAGCGCCGGGCCTGGCCCTGCTGTTCATCGCTTACGAACGCCTGGTCACCGGCATCCATAACGAAGACACCATCGAGCAATACCGCGAGAGCGGCCGCCGCCTGGGCCGCCTGCTGTATCAAGGCCGCTGGTTCGATTCGCAAGCGATCATGCTGCGCGAATCGGCGCAACGCTGGGTGGCGCGCGCCATCACCGGCGAAGTCACCATCGAACTGCGTCGCGGCAACGATTACTCGATCCTCAACACCGAGTCGGCCAGCCTGACCTACCATCCGGAGCGCCTGACCATGGAAAAAGGCGAAGGCGCGTTCTCGCCGCAAGACCGTATCGGCCAACTGACCATGCGCAACCTCGACATCAGCGATACACGCCAAAAACTGGCGATCTATCAAAGCACCGGCCTGCTGGCATCCAGCAACGCCGTATCTCTGCCGTTGCTCGATAAAGACGAAAAGAACTAAACATGACGACTCAATTCGACAATGTCAGCGTCCTCAAGCAGGGGAATGTCTATTTCGACGGCAAATGTGTTTCCCACACCGTCATTTTCGCCGACGGCAGCAAGAAGACGCTGGGCGTCGTCCTGCCGTCGTCGCTGAACTTCGGTACCGGCGTTGCAGAAGTCATGGAAATCACCAGCGGCGTCTGCCGTGTGCGCCAGAAGGACCAGCAAGACTGGGCCCAGTACACCGGCGGTGAACGCTTTGAAATCCCGGCGAATTCCAGTTTCGATATCGAGACGCTGGAAACCGTCAATTACGTTTGTCATTACGCCTGAGAGTTGATCCGCAGGCAAAAAAAGCCCCGGAGCAAACGCGCCGGGGGCAAAATCCTTTACCTTAGGGAGTGTAGGATGAGACAGGACGAAGCATAGCCAGTCGGTGTGACCCGGCTATGACAAGCGCCTCCGGCTCAAAAAATTTTTCGTTGCGATTAAATAAATATAGGTTCCGGCTCCAGCGCCACGCCAAATATTGTCATTACATCATTCTGCACCGCCTGCGCCAGACGCACCACGTCCTGCCCACTGGCGCCGCCGCGATTGACCAGCACCAGCGCCTGCTCTTCATAGACGCCGACATTCCCCAGATTTTTTCCTTTCCAGCCGCACTGGTCGATCAACCAACCGGCCGCCAGCTTGAAGCTGCCGTCTGCCTGCACGTAACTCACCAGTTGCGGATGCTGCGCCAGCAATGCGTGACGCTGGGCAGCGGGAACAATCGGATTCTTGAAAAAACTGCCAGCATTGTCCAGCAATAGCGGATCAGGCAGCTTGCGGGTGCGGATCGCAATCACGGCATCGCTGACATCACGGGCTGTTGGGTTATCCAGCCCCCGCGCGGCCAGTTCTTGTGCGACATCGGCGTAGCGCAGATTCGGCTGCCATTGTTTGGGTAAGGCAAACGTCACATCCAGCACCACCGCCCGATCGCGCAGGCTTTGCTTGAAGATGCTATCGCGATAGGCGAATGCACAAGCCTCGCGGTCCAATTGCAATATCTCGCCGCTATCCATGTCGAGCGCGGTCAGGCTATGGAAACGATCTTGCAACTCGCAACCGTAGGCGCCGATATTCTGGATCGGCGCGGCGCCGACGCTGCCGGGGATCAAGGACAGGTTTTCCAGTCCGCCGAATCCTTGCGCCAGGGTCCATTGCACAAAATCGTGCCAGTTTTCACCGGCGGCCACGCGCACATACACTGCTTCCTGGTCGCTGCCGACAATCTCGCGTCCGCGATTACACATATGCAACACCAGCCCGGGGAAATTCTGGGTCAGCACCAGGTTGCTGCCGCCGCCAAGCACCAGGCGCGGCATGCCAACGGCATCAGTATCAGCCCTGAGCGCCTGCAAGTCAGCGAGCGAGCCGACCGGTAAATATGCATGAGCGCTGGCATCGATACCAAAAGAGTTATGCGAACGCAGCGAAAAGTCGTATTGAAACGGCAGTTTGAGGGTAGTGGAAGTCATAGCATCGGAATTATATACGTAACCACCGCCGACAACCGCTCATGGCGGCGGCTATTGCATCCGGAAATTATCCCGATTAGCGGAAAATAGACGGCCGTGACCGACACCTCGGGTTTTTTGTCCGATAGAATGCGGATTAACCAAAGGCAGCGCCAGATTGAACTGAGCTTCCCTCGATTTTTCGTCGTCCAACAGGTGGCTTTTATGCCGCCTGTTTTTCCTGATGTTGCTCAGTGAGCCAGTCATCTAAATACTGGCAGGGTGAACGATAGCCAAGCGTCGAATGC
>NZ_JBIIVN010000187.1:0-4427 GCF_044339385.1 Collimonas sp.
AGCATTCGACGCTTGGCTATCGTTCACCCTGCCAGTATTTAGATGACTGGCTCACTGAGCAACATCAGGAAAAACAGGCGGCATAAAAGCCACCTGTTGGACGACGAAAAATCGAGGGAAGCTCAGTCTGGACAGATGGGTCCACTTTATTATCCAGTGGCCTGTGCCATTCCAAAGGTCGAAAATAAGCCCTAAGTTGGCTTCTGTTACAAATTAGCCCAAACGCGGGGTGGCCATCAATTTAAGGCAATTATCAGCAGAACAGAAGGCACTCCCCGGCGCGGGCAAGGTTTCGTTTTTTAGCTTTCCTGCGGCCTCCGCCGCACCAGAGACTCACTCAACAATCCGCAAAGAATAATCCGTAGCCCGCACATCTTTGGTCAAACTACCGATGGAGATCCGGTCAACCCCGGTTTCTGCAATTGCGCGCACAGTGTCCATGTTGATGCCGCCAGAGGCTTCCAGCAAGGCTCTGCCGGCCGTCAGGTTGACCGCATCGCGCATGGCGTCGAGGCTGAAATTGTCTAACAGGACCGAGGTGGCGCCGGCGCGCAGGGCTTCATCGAGCTGCACCAGGTTCTCCACCTCGATCTGAATCGTCACACCGGCGTCCAGACTGAGTGCGACATTCATCGCCGCAGCGATACCGCCGGCTGCGGCGATATGGTTTTCCTTGATCAGGATGCCGTCGTATAAGGCCAGCCGCTGGTTATGGCCGCCACCGACCCGCACCGCATATTTTTGCGCCAGACGCAAGCCCGGCAAGGTCTTGCGGGTGTCAAGAATGTGTGCCTTGGTGTGCGCAATGGCATTAACGTAAATCCGGGTAGCGCTGGCGACACCGGATAGCAGTTGCAAAAAATTCAGCGCCCCGCGCTCTGCGGTCAACAAGGCCCGTGCCGGCGCCTCGATGATGCAGACTTCGCTGTCGGCGCTCATCAAATCGCCCTCGGCATAACGCCATTCAATACGAATGCCGGCATGGAGTTGGCGCATCACCGCTTCAAACCACGGCGCGCCGCACAGCACCGCTTGCTCGCGCACGATCACCCTGGCCCGCACCTGCTCCTGCGCCGGAACCAGCTTGCCGGTGAGGTCGCCGCTGCCGACGTCTTCGGCCAATGCAGTGCGAATATTGTCGTCAAAGGCCGCTTGCAGTGCGGCATCAAAGGGCGCGAAACGATTCTCCAGGTTGCTGGCGAAATTGCCGATGGAAGTACTCATGCTGGGCCGATTCCTGAAAATAGTTTTTGTTCTTGCGCCAGATCGCTGGATGGGCGCACATTGGCTTTGCGTTGCGCGGCAAAGTCGAGCATGCGGTCGATGCACACCACCGCCTTGCGACCGATCTCTGCGTCGACATGGATTTCATTGCTGCCGGATTCCAGCACATCAGCCAGATTCTGCAAGCCATTCATCGCCATCCACGGGCAATGCGCGCAGCTTTTGCAGGTAGCGCTGTTGCCGGCGGTCGGCGCATCGATGAAGCGCTTGCCGGGCGCCGCCATGCGCATCTTGTGCAGGATGCCGTTGTCGGTGGCGACGATGAATTCGTCAGCATCGAGATGCTGCGCGGCGGCGATCAATTGCGTAGTCGAGCCGACCACATCGGCCTGCGCCACCACGGCTTCCGGCGATTCCGGATGCACCAGGATCTTGGCATTCGGATGTTGCTGGCGCAGCAGTGCCAGCTCAACGCCCTTGAATTCGTCATGTACCAGACAGGAGCCTTGCCACAGCAGCATGTCGGCGCCGGTCTGTTTCTGGATATAGCCGCCAAGATGTTTGTCCGGCGCCCACAGAATCTTCTTCCCCTGCGCGTGCAGGTGGGCGACGATGTCGAGTCCGATAGAAGACGTCACCATCCAGTCGGCGCGCGCTTTGACTGCTGCACTGGTATTGGCGTATACCACCACGGTGCGATCTGGATGCGCATCGCAAAACGCAGAAAACTCATCGGCCGGGCAACCCAGGTCGAGCGAACAGGTGGCGTCCAGGTCGGGCATCAGCACGCGTTTGTGCGGGCTGAGGATTTTTGAGGTTTCACCCATGAACTTGACGCCGGCAACCACCAGTGTCTGGGCTGGATGATCACGGCCGAAACGGGCCATTTCCAGCGAATCGGAGACGCAACCGCCAGTCTCTTCGGCCAGATCCTGCAGATCGGCATCGACATAGTAGTGTGCGACCAGCACCGCTTGCTGCTCTTTCAACAAGCGCTTGATACGCGCTTTGAGCGCGATTTTCTGTTCTGGAGAAGGGATGTCAGGGACGCGAGCCCAGGCATGAGCGGTACAGCTATTGCCGAGGTCCATTTGCGGCCGCTCGAATTCGACGGTTTTGATGACTTGGGTTTGCATGACAGTGATGGCTGCGGTAGGTGAGTTAATGTAACGCGCTGAGAGCGCAATGATACGACATAAGACGCAACAATATATTCGGAGCGCAATTTAGCAAGCGCGTAATTGGACGCGAATTCTGCCGTCATCTTTGAATGACAGCGCCAACATTGCTTTATTGCAACTCAAATCAACTCCCGTGCTATTTTTTGCAAAAAAACGATAACGGGATGCAACTAAAGGTCTGCGGGGCGCTTAAAAACCGTGTGGCATTTTTGGGGCGATGGCAAGAAAACGGGGAGATCATGATCATTTTTGACAAGACCGAACAAGGACGCGCCGAAATCGCTACCCGCGGCCAGGCTCTCGGACCACGCCTGCGCACATTGCTGCTGGTAGACGGTAAGACCGCCGCTGATGAATTGCTGAGGAAGGTGGCAGGATTGGGCCTTGCTCAGGAACATCTGGATCAGTTGCAACAGGCTGGCCTGATCCAGCGCAGCAACGGCAGCAGTAAAATTAATAATGGCAGCTCCGTAGCCATCACCACGGAGCCGACAACTACCAAAGACATTGCTGCGACGGCAGCACTGCCGCAATCCGCGCCGGAGACCACGCAGCTCTCGGCAGAACAAATTTTACCTCCGGGCCAAACCCAGTTCGAGGCGATTTATCATTTCTACAACGATACGATCAAAAGCATGATCGGCCTGCGCGGCTACGGCTTACAGTTGAAAGTTGAGCGCGCCAGCAGCGTCCAGGATTTTCGTGAACTACGCCAAGCCTATCTGGAAGCCGTACTCAAAGCCAAGG
This sequence comes from Collimonas sp., assembly GCF_044339385.1. Lineage (NCBI taxonomy): Bacteria > Pseudomonadati > Pseudomonadota > Betaproteobacteria > Burkholderiales > Oxalobacteraceae > Collimonas > Collimonas sp. The sequence continues at coordinate 3,153 of NZ_JBIIVN010000187.1, forward strand.
GCGAAGAAATCGCTCGCAGCCTTCGCGGCCGGCTGGACCAGTTGCTGTACTTGGGTGAACGCGGGCCAAGCGGCGCGTAAGACGGGCGAGTTTTTTTGCCCGCACGTGAGCGCGATAACCGGCGTGTGAACGCAGGTGGCAGCGGCATCTTTGTGGAATAAATGCGAGCCTCAGCAGGATGTAGCTACGCTACAGTCTGGCAATAAAAAAAGCGTGGCGGATAACATTCCGCCACGCTTTTTTTACAACGTACGCTCATCTCGCGCACCGTGCTTCTAGCTTCTATTTACTCAATACCCTGGCTGCTCAGGTAATCCTCATAACTACCCTGGAAGTCAACCACTTCGTTTTCTTTAACTCCCAACACCCGGGTCGCCAGCGACGATACGAATTCACGGTCATGCGACACGAAGATCAGCGTACCGGCGTATTTTTCCAGCGCGATGTTGAGCGATTCGATCGACTCCATATCCATGTGGTTGGTCGGCTCGTCGAGCAACAGCACGTTATGCCGACCCAGCATCAGCTTGCCGTACATCATGCGGCCCTTCTCGCCACCGGAGAGTACCTTGACCGATTTTTTGACATCGTCACCGCTGAACAACAAGCGGCCCAGGCTGGAGCGCACGGCCTGGTCGTCGTCACCTTCCTGCGTCCACTGGCCCATCCAGTCGGTCAATGTCTTGTCGGTGGCGAAATCCTCGGTCGGATCTTGCGGCATGTAGCCGACGTTGGCGTTTTCTGCCCAGTTGACCAGACCGCTGTCGGCTTCCAGCCCGGCGATGTCAGCACCGCCGATGCTGCGCAACAGCGTGGTCTTACCGGCACCGTTGGCACCGATGATGGCGATCTTCTCGCCAGCTTCAACCATGATGCTGAAATTCTTGAAAATCGGCCGGTCGTAAGTCTTGCTGATGCTCTGCACTTCCACCGCCAGACGATGCAATTTTTTCTCACCATCGAAGCGAACGAAAGGATTGGCGCGGCTCGACGGCTTGACATCCTCAACCTTGATTTTTTCAATCTGCTTGGCGCGCGAAGTCGCCTGACGTGCCTTCGATTTGTTAGCCGAGAAGCGGCGCACGAAATCCTGCAGTTCCGCAACCTTGTCCTTGGCCTTGGCATTCGCCGACAACTGCTGCGCCCGCGCTTGCGAAGAAGCCAGCATGTAGTCGTCGTAATTACCCGGGTAGACTTTCAATGTGCCGTAATCCATGTCGGCCATGTGAGTACAGACCTGATTCAGGAAGTGACGATCATGGGAGATGATGATCA
>NZ_JBIIVN010000188.1:0-4387 GCF_044339385.1 Collimonas sp.
CCTGATCCTGCGCAAGCTGCGGCTTTTTTGCGCTGCGTTTCTGGTAATGCTTTGGCCGATGTGGCGTATGGCGACTGTCACGGCTTGAGACAATTATTGGGAAATGGGATTGTTCAGGGCGGACTATCTACTTTTATCGCAGCACGTCAAATCAGAGCGGATGTCCAGCGTCGTGCAACGCGTGCTTAGCCGCATCAATTGCGCGATCGACATGATCCAAAGCGCGATGCTTAAGGCCTCGCGCCTCAGGATTATCTTCCTCTTGCGCCAGATCGTTATGCGCCTTGCGCAGTAGTTCAACGGCGTGGTGCAGGCGGCCAGGACGGTCGAGGTTGGCATCTTCATGAGGATGATCGCCCAGATTCTTTGCATCGTCGCGCGCACCTTTCTTGACCTCTCCGATTGCACGGTCGATTTCGCTGATAGCGAGATCTTCGTTGCCGCTTACCGCAGCGTCGCCAGGACGATGCTCAAGGTTCCAGCGCGCATCGCGCAGATCGGTCAGCGCGTGCAAATACCCAGGATGTTGACCTGGAATATCAGCATGAGCGGCGAATGGCAGCAAAGCGGAAAACAATACGGCTACGGTGGATAATTTCAATTTCAATTTCAATTTCAATTTCAATTTCAATTTCAATTTCTTGCTCCCGGGCTGTATGGTCGAAAAAGATACTTGGCTGGCAGGTTGATGAAGAATTGCCTGGCTTGCCATGTCAACGGCCAGCAACGGAAAAGGTTTACCGGCTTCAGCGCCAAAGTGTAAGGAATTGCTACACGCATTACCGCAACGCAGATGGCGCGCATGATGGCACCGGAGAAGCAACCGCAGCCCGGTTGTCTAGACTCAGGAGGCCACATTGCCGATCGAGCGAATACGGTCTCTGCTGCGGCGGGAGTTGGCACGATTGCCGGCAAATGCTGTTAAAACCCAAATTGAAATTGGATAAACAATAAGGATGTCACCGAGGGGTTTATTACGTCGAGATACAACAGCTTCAGGGCGGAATAATTCTGATCGATTCGACTCAAGCGACGATGGTGATGCGGACTTACGGGAAATGGATTGGAGCCGGCCTAGATGAGGATCGTAGGCGACGCCTTGAGGCTGTTTACACCCAAATTGACCCCAAACTCAAAAACGAATTTCCCGTTTTCGGCTGAAACCAGCATGGATATTGAACTTTGAATGGTGGGAAGTACAAGTTTCGAACTTGTGACCTATCGCGTGTGAGGCGATCGCTCTACCCCTGAGCTAACCTCCCGGAGAGGCCACATTATTACACAAAATTATCAGCAAATAAAGCTACCGCCTGCCGCCCTCAAATACCGTTGTTTGAAGCGCCATTGCGACGGAATTTCCGGCCGCCCCTTACTGACGCTTTGCCTCGAGTACGCCCTTGACCTCGCGGATTACGGCCAAGGCCTTTTGCAACTGGGCAGTTGAAGCTATTTCGGCGGTGAATGCCATCCGCGCATGCGCCTTGGCGCTTTGGGTGCTGACGCCGATGACGTTGATCTTTTCACGCAAAAATACTTCGGAAATATCGCGCAGCAAGCCTTGGCGGTCGCTGGCGAGAACGAAAATATCTACCGGGTAAACGGTTTCGGCTTCCTGCGCACCCCAGGTCGTCAGGATCACACGCTCCGGCGCTTTGATGCGCATTTCAGCAAAATTCTTGCAGTTTTCGCGATGGATAGAGACACCCTTGCCGCGCGTGATGAAGCCGACGATCGGATCCGGCGGCGCGGGCTTGCAGCACTTGGCCAGTTGCGTCATCAAGCCGTCGGTGCCGACCACCAGGACCCCAGACTTACCACCGCGCACCACGCTGGAGGCGCGACTCTTGTGGGTAATCGCGGCCTCCTCCATCTCACTGTCATGCTCGGCCGACTTGAGCACAGGGTCGTCATGCAGCGCCTGCTCGACATGGCGCAAACTGAACTCATCCTTGCCTAACGCCAGCAGCAGATCTTCCAGCTTGGCGAACCCCAGCTTACGCGCCAGTTCTTCAAGGTTGACCGCGGTCTTGCCTTCGCGTTGCAGCGCCTTGTCCAACAAAGTGCGGCCGGTGGCCAAGGTTTCCTGCTGTTCGATGGCATTGAACCAGGCACGCACCTTGGAGCGCGTTCGGGCGCTTGCGGCGTAACCCGGCGTCAGCCAGTCACGCGACGGACCAGCGCCGGCGGGCGAATTCTTGGCAGTGATGATTTCCACCGTCTGACCGTTCTTCAACGGCGTGTTGAGCGGCACCATGGTGCCGTCGACGCGCGCGCCACGGCAACGATGGCCGACGTCGGTGTGCAAGTAATACGCAAAATCGATCGGTGTGGCACCGCTCGGCAACTCAATCACACGCGCCTGCGGCGTCAGCACATAGATATGATCGTTGAGCGTAGCCTGCTTGAGCTTTTGCAGCCACTCGCGACGACTGTCTTCATGCTCGACCACAACATCGACCACTTCACTTTTCCAGGCGAGTAACTGGCGCAGCCAGGCGATTTTCTCATCGTACTTCTGCGCCGAAAAATTGGAGCCGCCAGCTTCTTTGTAACGCCAGTGCGCCGCCACGCCGTATTCGGCGAAATGATGCATTTCATTGGTGCGAATCTGCACTTCCAGCGCCCGCTCGTCATCCGCCAGCACCACCGTATGCAGCGATTGGTAGCCGTTTTGCTTGGGGCGCGAGATGTAGTCGTCAAACTCTTTCGGGATCGGCACCCAGATGTTGTGAACGATGCCAAGCACCGTATAGCAAGTCTTGACGTCGTCGACAATCACACGGAATGCACGGACATCGTAAAGCTCGGAAAAATCGAGCTCCTTGCCTTTCATCTTGTTCCAGATGCTGTAGATATGTTTGGGGCGGCCAGAGACTTCGGCTTTGATGCCGGCTGCCGCCAATTCGCTGCGTAGTCGTGTAATGGCGGCGTCGACAAAACTCTCGCGCTCGATGCGCCGCTCTTCCAGCATCTTGGCGATGCGCTTGTAGGCGACAGGATCAATGAAGCGGAACGACAGGTCTTCCAGCTCCCATTTCAACTGCCAGATACCGAGCCGGTTGGCCAGCGGCGCATACAGGTCGAGCGTCTCACGCGCGTACTGACTGGTGCGCGGATTTTCCATTTTGTTTTCGGCAAAATAACGCAATGCAGTCATTCGCGACGCCAACCTGACCAACACCACACGCATATCGGTCGCCATCGCCAACAGCATCTTGCGCAAAGTCTCAACCTGACTGGCGGCCTGTTGCGCAGCGTTCTTGCCACGCATGACCTCTTGCGGCAAGCCAAAGGTAAAACCGTGCAATCGCATCAGTTGTCGAATACCACCGACCAGATCTGCAATTTCCTTGCCAAAGCGTTGTTCAATGGCGTCAGAATAACGCGCATCAATCAGCGGCAACTCAAACAGCAGGCCGGCGATGCGGGTTTCGACATCGGCGTCGAGCAGCGCCAGTATGCTAGCCACACCCTGCGAAAAATCGAGCGAACTCTGACCGGTCGTGATGACATTGTCAGCATACAGCGGCTCGACGAACGCCAGTGCATCCAGTACCCGCGCGCTATCGGCGGGGCTGAGACCGGTGGTGCAGAGCTGAATCTGCGAGGCGCGTTGCGTTGCTGTGAGCGAAACCATTTTATGTATGCGTTTTCTTTATTTCTGTGCCGCGACCACAACGATCTCGATCAGGATTTCTGAGCGCGCCAACTTAGCCTCGACAGTCGCCCGCGGCGGCGAGTTACCAGCCGCAACCCACTCGTCCCAAACGGCATTCATGCCATCGAAATCCTTGACGTCGGCCAGATAAATCTGACACGACAGGATGTGATGCTTGTCGCTGCCAGCTTCTGCCAGCAAGCGGTCTATGTGCCCCAATGTTTCACGAGTCTGGCCTTCGATATTTTGGGTTGTATCTTCGGCCAGTTGGCCGGCAAGGTAGACGGTGCCGTTACGAATGGCGACTTCCGAGAGCCGTTTCCCCACATGCAAGCGCTGGATTGTCATGACTACATCTCCTCTTAAATTATCTTGAATAATTTTGAACCAACAGCAACGAATCAGCCTAGCAAGAACTCAGTGACGACTTCAATTTGATCGATATGCAGCAGGGTCGGGGCGTGACCGACGTCCGCTAACTCAACCAGTTTCGCCTTGGGGCCGCATTGCGTCATGAGCTGCGCCACTTCTGGCGACAACAGATCGGATTGCGCGCCGCGCAACAGCAACGTCGGGCAACTGATCGCATTATAGGCGGCCCACAACTGAGCTTCCCCCGAAATTTAGTCTTCCATAGGTAACGTAAAATCAACGATCCTTTGGAAAGACCAGCAATGAAGAAGATACCAAAACAGATGTACACGGCGGAGTTCAAGGAGCTAGCCGTGC
>NZ_JBIIVN010000189.1:0-4385 GCF_044339385.1 Collimonas sp.
CAAGAAGTGGACGATGCCATTGCGGGACTGGAAGGGAGCACTTAACCGCTTCACTATCCAGTTTGAAGAACGGATGAAGCCGAATTAAACGAAATTCCGTTTACACAAAATCCAGCACACCCTCCACTGCCGGGATCGAGGCATTGGAAGTCGGTGTGCCCACATAGCCGAACAGCGCTAGTACATCGCCCCCTTCAATAAATTGTTTGGTATTCGCAGCAGCCCGTTCCGGCTCGTAGCCATCGTCCAGCGTCTTCAACACAATCCTCCGGCCAGCCACGCCACCACTGGCGTTGATCTGATCGAAATAAGCCTGGGCACCATCGCGCATGCTTTTACCCAGCTCCTGAGCCGGCCCCGACAGCGCTGCCGACTGCCCCAAAGTAATCGTCGTTGGCATCACCCCGCTCTCTGCACGGCTTACAGTCGCCATCAGCAGTAGAGATGACAAGACAAATATTTGATGAAGTCGCATGCAGGATCCGATCATTCGATTAAATAAGTTATAAGTTGGTAACGTGAAACGACGAAGCAAGCATCCAGCCGCTCTCAGCATTACCCGGAAATGGCTTAATCGAACGCCTCGGATAGACTGCTGTGAACTCTGGCCAGGCGTGGGGTGGGGTGGTAGCAAAGAGGTCATGGTGAACGACCCGCCAAGTAATTTGCGGAAATGCAAAAAGTCGATGCAAGTAAAACGCAAGCAACTAATGCTGTCAAGCAAGCCAAATACTTTTTCCGCGCAGCGCCACTGAAAATGGCAGATTTATGCCAAAAAAATTAGATTTACGGCTAATTTGAAACACATTATTTCAATCTTTTGTTCAGCAAATAGATACGGAACGCCGCGAATGTATATAATGAGAATCATTATTAATAATGGCTTTTTTATGAGACTCTGCGATTTACCTCCGTTTACGCCTGCAGTGATAAAACATGTGGGGGATGTCCTCGCCATCGATCCGATTGCCCAGCGCCTGAGTGAACTGGGCTTTGTCCAGGGTGAAGAAGTAAGCGTCGTCGCGCTAGGCCCGGTCTCTGCCGATCCGCTGATGATTCAGATCGGCTTCACTCGCTTCGCCCTGCGCCGCGCCGAAGCGCAACGGGTACACGTCCAAACCGCTTCCTGAAACAAAGAAACATGTCTATGTCTTACAGCGCCCCCTCCTCAGCGACACCGATTTCCGCTTCAATTGCCTCCTTACGGATCGCACTGGTCGGCAATCCAAATTGCGGCAAGACCGCATTGTTCAACCAATTGACCGGCAGCCGGCAAAAGGTTGCCAACTACGCTGGGGTTACCGTCGAGCGCAAGGAGGGCCGCTTCACTGCGCCTTCCGGGCGTCTGTTGCAGCTACTCGACCTGCCAGGCGCCTACAGCCTGGAAGCAACCAGCCCCGACGAAATGATCACGCGCAAGGTTTGTCTCGGCCAGATGCCAGGCGAAGCTTTGCCAGACCTGGTTGTATGCGTCGCCGACGCCACCAATCTGCGCCTGCATTTGCGCTTCGTATTAGAAGTCAAGCGTCTGGGACGGCCCATGGTGCTGGCGTTGAACATGATGGATGCGGCGCGCAAGCGCGGCATCGTAATCGATCGCGCAGAGCTGGAGCGCCGACTAGGCATCCCCGTGATTGAAACCATTGCCATACGCGCCGGCGGCGCGCGCGACCTCATCCATTATCTGGATCAGAGCAACACGCCGGCGCCTCCCACCGGAACCGTCGACGACGATCTGCATGCGCAGGTGCGCAGCATGCTGGCAGCGGCAGTCACAATGCCGCGCAACACGTCGGTGATCGACGATGCGATTGATCGCTGGATATTACATCCGGTGTTCGGCCTGGCGTTGCTGGCGGCGATCATGTTCTTCATTTTCCAAGCGGTGTTTTCCTGGGCGCAGCCACTGATGAACGGCATCCAGAGCGGCGTCGCCGCAGTCGGCGGCTGGGTCGCGGCGGCAATGCCGGAAAGCCTGTTGCGCAGCCTGATCAGCGACGGCATCTTCGGTGGACTGGGTACCGTGCTAGTGTTCTTGCCGCAAATCCTGATACTGTTTTTCTTCATTCTGGTGCTGGAAGAATCCGGCTACCTGCCGCGCGCCGCATTCCTGCTGGATCGGATGATGTTCAAAGCAGGCCTTACAGGCCGCTCGTTCATTCCGCTGCTGTCGAGCTTCGCCTGCGCGATCCCCGGCATCATGGCCACGCGCAGCATCCAGGACCCGCGCGACCGCCTCACCACCATTCTGGTGGCGCCATTGATGACCTGCTCGGCACGCCTGCCGGTATACACGTTGCTGATCTCCGCCTTCATCCCCAATCGCAGCATCTGGAATCTGTTCAACCTGCAAGGCATCGTACTGTTCGTGTTGTACGTGGCCGGCATCTTCAGTGCGCTGGCGGTGTCATGGATCGTCAAGCGCATGCGCAAGGACAAAAGCGAACATGCATTGCTGATGGAGCTGCCATCCTATCGTTTTCCGGGCGCCCGTAATATCGCCATCGGCCTGTGGGAACGTGCACTTATTTTCCTGCGTCGCGTCACCACCATCATCCTGGCGCTAACCGTACTACTATGGTTCCTCTCCAGCTTCCCCGGCCCGCCTGAAGGGGCGACCTTACCTGCCATCGATTACAGCCTGGCCGGGCGCATCGGCCACTTGCTGGAATACGTATTTGCACCGATCGGCTTCAACTGGCAGATCTGCATTGCGCTGGTGCCAGGCATGGCTGCGCGTGAAGTCGCGGTATCGGCGCTGGGCACGGTATACGCAATGTCCGGCAGCGAAGATGCGATTGCCTCCCAACTAGGGCCGGTGATTGCCCATCAATGGTCGCTGGCGACTGCACTGGCACTGCTGGCCTGGTACGTATTCGCTCCGCAATGCATGTCGACGCTGGCAGTGATGCGGCGCGAAACCAATTCCTGGAAAATCGTCGCCATCGCCACTGCCTACCTGTTCGGCCTGGCCTACCTGGCAGCTTTCTTGACCTATCAAATTGCGAGGCTCCTGACATGACGCCATTTCTCATAGTGCAAAGCATCGTCATCGGTGCCGCTGTGATAACCAGCCTGATTTGCGCCTGCCGCCGCCTGATGCCAGCCACCAGCCAACGCTGGCAAGCGGCATTGGCTAACTCCCTGAGCACAGCATCGCGCCCGAGGTTGCTACGCGCGGTAGGCAAGCGCCTGCAACCGACCAGCACAGCCGGCGGCTGCGGCAGCGGGTGTGGCTCCTGCTCAAGCGGCTGCGGCCCGGCCACGCCAACGGCGGAACAACCGTTGCATTTCCGCCAGCGTTCCAGCGAATAGATAATCCGCACCAGTTTGCCCCCTCCCCGGCGCATCGAGCGGATTTAATGTTCCGGTTGATTGCTGCTAGAATCAGATTGGTGCTTTTGCATATATTTTTAGCAAAAACAGTGCCGGTGTAGCTCAGTTGGTAGAGCAATTCATTCGTAATGAAGAGGTCGGGGGTTCGACTCCTCTCTCCGGCACCATGAGACATTTCTGGAAATCGCCATAAAACGCCGCAAACCAACCAGATACATGGTTCTGCGGCGTTTTTTCATTCCAGTCCCAATCTACAAAGAACCACCGAAAACCACTAATTACTGATATCAATTCCCCAGAACTTACCCAAAGACTCCCCAATTTTTTGATGCAACTGGCAGCGGATTTTTTGGGGAATAGGATATATGGCATCAATCGTAAAGTGCGCAGGTGGCTGGCGTGTTCAAATTGCAATCAAAGGCAAGCGTGAGTGGGGAATCCTCAGGGCATATTCGCGTTATTTCACGCTGAGCCCTTAAAGCGGCGGCGGCAATCCGTGCGATGAAGTTGAGCGGGCAAGCTATCAAAAACCAGGGCCAAATCCGTTTTCGCTGGATGAAACGAATCTGATTCTAAAGTCGATTGCCAAACATTACCATGAACAAATATACAATTTTACGCAGTTCATGTTCTTTACCGGCATGCGAACTTCCGAAGGAATCTCGCTGCGGCGGGGACACGTGGACTTTCACCACAAGGAAGTGCTAGTCGAGCTCGTCAACGTGTACGACGAGGAAAGTGACTCGACGAAAACATCAGTGTCGCGCAAAGTGAAGCTGAACAGTCTGGCATTGGAAGCGTTGCAGCGACAAAAGGCGCACACTTTTCTCGCCGGGGACTTCATCTTCCACAATCCCAAGACGAACGAGCCCTGGGCGTATCGCCGGATCACCGACGTGCGCGGCCACTGGGAAGTTACTTTGTCGCCCCTGAACAACCCCATCCCCCCAATGTTGGCGGGGCCCGATGCCTCAAAAGCGGTTGCGGAATTTGCAAGAACATGGAATATTTCTATTCAATTTCTTGCAAATATTGTCGAGGTGTCTGTG
>NZ_JBIIVN010000027.1:0-20468 GCF_044339385.1 Collimonas sp.
TTCAACGGCGTTGCAGACGTCGGCGCGCAGCATGTTTTCGCCGAAAAACTGGTGGAACATCTGGCCGATTGGCGATTTCAGGAAAGCCACGCCGCCGGAGTGTCCAGGGCAGTGCCAGGAGTAGGAGCCGTCTTGCGCGTAATGCACCAGTGCCCGGAAAAACGGCGGCGACAGGCCGTCCAGATATGCTTTCGCTTCGCGGATGATGTGGCGTGCGACGAACTCCGGGGTGTCTTCAAACATGTGAATGAAGCCATGCAGTTCGCGCAGGATATCGTTCGGAATGTGGCGCGAGGTGCGCGTTTCGCCGTACAGGTAGATCGGGATGTTGGCATTTTTGTGGCGGATTTCTTCGACGAAGGCGCGCAGCGATTTCAGCGCATGGTCGGTTTCTTCGAACGAGCCGCCGCCGAATTCCTCGTCGTCGATCGATAGGATAAAAGCCGACGCCCGCGATTGTTGCTGGGCGAACTGCGACAGATCGCCGTAGCTGGTGACGCCCAAGACCTCCATGCCTTCGGTTTCCATGGCATCGGCAAGCGCGCGGATGCCAAGACCGGAAGTGTTTTCGGAGCGGAAGTCTTCGTCAATGATGACGATCGGGAAACGGAATTTCATTGAGGTCTCCAAGAGACGGTTGTTGATAACAAGGCTATCACTCAGGGTGGGCACATCGTGCCAACGCGGGATTGTAATAGCCGGAATACAAGTTCAGACAGCACCCAAACCGCGATATGCGTGGCGTGGATTGATGCGTCGGCACAGTTGCCCACCCTATGTGCTTTACTGCGGTAATGATGGCGCTGAAAAAGAAAGTCGAATTTTCGCAGATATGCCCAAAATTGGGGATAAAGATGAGGGAATTCCTGCAGAAAACAACAGATGTCACTCCGTCATCTGATCGGGTTAACTGCTGGCCTCGCCTGGAGCGGCTGAGCGGCGCTGATACACCACAAATGAGTAGTCGAAATCATTTGCGTCAGAGTGATGGTTTTCGCGTGAGATTTCTTCCCATTGTTGCGGGTCGCGGGCGGGGAAAAAAGCGTCGCAATCGAAACTGTGCTTAATTTCTGTGACGATCAGGCGTTGCGTCAGCGGCTGGGCGGCTGCGTAGATTTCAGCGCCGCCGATGATGAAGGCTTCGGCATCGCCTGCCAGGGCGGCAGCTGCGGCCAGTGAGGAAACGCCTTCGACGCCGTCATGGCGCCAGTCTGGATTGCGGGTAATTACTATATTGCGCCGCCCGGGCAAGGGCCGGCCGATCGATTCAAAGGTCTTGCGGCCCATGATGATCGGATGGCCGGAAGTGGTGCGCTTGAAATGCGCCAGGTCTTCCGGCAAATGCCAGGGCAGGGTACTGTTAATGCCAATGCCGTTGCGGGCGTCGGTGGCGACGATAATGGTGAGGCGAGAGGTCATGGGCGCTGGCGGATTGGCCGGAAATATTCAGCTTGGTTGAAAAACCCTGATCTTACTATAAAGTTACCGATGGAACTTTGTCAGCATCTGATTGCTCTTAGTCACTATAGGGCGTCAATGTGACGCGGGATTCTATTGCCGCGGCGCCCGGCGACAAAGTAGTGCTGTCAACTTGACAAATTTGGACCGATACCACTCAGTGCAGCGCTTTGTTTATTGATGGTGCGGAGTATTTAAATTGTCGCCAAGTCCTTTCTTGATGGGCATAGAAAGTTACAGAACACTGATAAACTAAGACGCTAAGGCTTGCTCTCGATCCTGCCCGACCGGGACGGCGAACAGGTCAATCTCAGCAGTGTCAGATGGGAATCCAATGCATTTAACTTTATCTCAGCGGACGTCGCTGTCTCGCATGCCTGCGCGGGTGCGCTTGGCGGTGTTGCCGGTCACGCTTGCGTTGTTGTTGCCATTCATCGGCAATAATGCGTTTGCGTTTGATTTTAATAATGTCGCCAAGCGCGCCAAAGAGCTGGCTGCGACTTCTTACGTTAAGCCGAAAAGCAATCTGCCAAAAGAGATAGCTAATCTCGATTACGAACAATGCAAAGCGATCCGTTTCAAACCCGAAAAATCGCTTTGGCGCCATCAGAAGCTGCCGTTCGAGCTGGCTTTTTTTCATGAGGGATATGCGTTTGATCAACCGCTAAAGATTAATGAGATCAACGGTCAGAACGTGCATGAGATTCGCTTCGATCCGAACGATTTCGAGTTCGGCGATAACAAGGTTGTTTTGCGCAAACTGCGTGCGCTCGGCTTTGCCGGTTTCCGCGTGCACTATCCGGTCAATACCGCTAAATATAAAGACGAGGTCTTGTCATTTCTGGGTGCCAGTTATTTTCGCGGCCTCGGTAAGGATCAGACTTATGGCCTCTCGGCGCGTGGCCTGGCGATCGATACCGGCCTGAGTTCCGGCGAAGAATTTCCGCGCTTTACGGAGTTCTGGGTTGATCGGCCTGCAGCTGGCGTGAAGGAGCTGACCATCTATGCTTTACTCGACTCACCTCGTGCCACAGGCGCCTACCGGTTTGTATTAAAGCCCGGTGTGGATACCGCAATTGACGTCAAGGTCCAGCTGTATCTGCGCGAAAATGTCAGCAAGCTGGGCCTGGCGCCGTTAACCAGCATGTATCTGCATGGCGATAATCAGCGCTCGGCGCACGAAGATTTCCGGCCTGAGGTGCATGATTCCGACGGCTTGTCGGTGGCTTCCGGCACCGGCGAATGGATCTGGCGCCCCTTGGTCAATCCCAAGCGCTTGCTGGTGACCTCATATGCGCTTAGTAATCCCGCCGGCTTCGGCTTGATGCAGCGTGACCGTAATTTTGCCAGCTATCAGGATCTCGGCAGCAGATTTGAAAAACATCCGAGCGCCTGGGTTGAGCCGAAAGGCAACTGGGGCAATGGCAGGGTTGAGCTGGTGCAGATTCCTACCCCCGACGATACCAACGATAATATTGTTGCCTATTGGGTGCCTGAGACTGCGCCTAAAGTAGGTCAGCCATTTAACCTGGAATACACCTTGCTCTGGCAGAAAGATGCTGACAAGCGGCCACCGCTGTCGTGGGTAACCCAGACCCGGCGCGGCCAGAGTGTGCAGAAGAAGAGCGATGACAATAGTAATGGTATCGGCCTGATTGTCGATTTCGAAGGGCCGGTATTCAAGAAGTTGTCGGGCAAGGTCCAGCCGGAGGGCGTGGTCAGTATCGATGACAATGGCAAGCTGCTCGATACCAAGGTGATCCGCAACGATGCCACCGGAGGCTGGCGCATGATACTGCGCGTGCGTCGTAACGAAGACAACAAACCGGTTGAGCTGCGCGGCTTCCTGCGCAGCGGCAGCACAACTTTATCCGAGACATGGAGCTACATATTACCGCCCAACTAGAACGCGAATCGCCATCGCCATCGCCGTCGGCCGCGCCGGACATCTGCGAAAGCTATCTGCAACGCTTACCGTTATCGGCCGGGCAGCGTTCTGCCTTGCTGGAGCGCGTTGCACAGAGCGGCAAGTCGTCAATGGCCGCTTTGCACCAGGCGTTAGCCGATAGTGTCGAGGCAAGTGCTGCGCCAGTCTTGGCGGTCAACCCTGCCTATGCTTCGGTTGCCGCCCGGCTGCAACTAGGGTTCGCCCAGTCACCGGCCGGCCAGCCGGCTGTAGCGCCGACCCGGCAATATACGCCAGCCATCTGCACCGACGCCGCCGGTCTGACCCGAATCGCAATCGCGCCGCCGCTCAAACGCACCCCGATTGTCGCCCATCCGTGGGGCACACTGAATCCATTGGTGCGCTGGGTCGACACCGCCAATCGCAAATTCGATCTGCGTCCGCGTGCCACGCAGCGGCGTCGCAAGCAGGCGGTTGGTTCGACGCGCTCGCCGCAGCCGCAACAGGAGTTGCAGGCCGTTACGGCGGTGGGCAGCCAGGATCAGCACCACAGCACGTCGCGCGGCAATCTGCGGCGCATCGTGTTGTTGGTGTTAATGCTGGCGCAGACCGCATTGGCAACTTATTTCATGAGCGCGGTGCTGCCGTATCACGGTGCCAAACCGCTCGAAATGGTGACCCTGGTTCTGTTTGCGCTTCTGTTTTGCTGGGTGTCGGCCGGGTTCTGGACTGCGATGGCGGGTTTTCTGGTACTGATGCGCGGCACCGACCGCTACGTCATTTCACGCGAAGATGCAGCCCCCGGACTCATTCCGGCTGAGGCCAGGACGGCAATCGTGATGCCGATTTGTAACGAAGATGTCACCAGGGTGTTCGCCGGTTTGCGCGCGACTTACGAGTCGGTGCAGGCTAGCGGTGAACTGGATCGCTTCGATTTTTTTGTGCTCAGCGACAGTGGCGACAGCGATATCTGCACCGCCGAGCTGGATGCCTGGTCAACCTTGTGCCGCACGGTTGGCGGCTTCGGCCGGATTTTCTATCGGCATCGGCGACGCCGGGTCAAGCGCAAGAGCGGCAACATTGATGACTTCTGTCGCCGCTGGGGATCGCAATACAGCTACATGATCGTACTCGACGCCGATAGCGTCATGAGCGGCACCTGCCTGAGCACACTGGTGCGCCTGATGCAGGCTAACCCAACCGCCGGTATTATCCAGACCGCGCCACGCGCGGCCGGGCGCGACACCTTGTATGCGCGTATCCAACAGTTTTCGACGCGCGTGTACGGCCCGTTGTTTACCGCCGGATTGCACTACTGGCAACTGGGTGAATCACACTATTGGGGGCACAACGCGATCATTCGCCTGCAACCTTTCATGCAGCATTGTGCGTTGGCGCCGTTGCCGGGGGAGGGGGCATTGGCCGGCGAAATCCTCTCGCACGATTTTGTCGAGGCGGCGCTGATGCGGCGTGCCGGCTGGGGCGTCTGGATTGCTTATGACCTGGCTGGTAGCTATGAAGAAATGCCCCCCAATCTGCTGGACGAACTGAAGCGAGATCGCCGCTGGTGTCAGGGCAATCTGATGAATTTTCGACTATTCCTGGCGCGCGGCATGCATGCGGTGCATCGCGCGGTGTTCGTCACCGGCGTGATGGCCTACCTGTCAGCGCCGCTGTGGTTCTTGTCACTGTTGTTGTCGACGGTACTGCTGGCAGTGCATACGCTGGTGGCACCGGAGTATTTTTCGGCGCCGGGACAACTGTTTCCGCTCTGGCCGGAATGGCATCCGGAACGGGCCCTGGCGTTGTTCACGGCGACGGCGACGTTGCTGTTTCTACCAAAGGTACTCAGTGTATTGCTGATCTGGGTCAAGGGCGCACGCGAATTCGGCGGTGCGCTGCGGCTGGCGGCAAGCATGGTCATGGAGCTGCTGTTCTCGGCCATGCTGGCGCCGGTTCGCATGTTGTTTCATACGCGCTTTGTAGTCGGCGCTTTCCTGGGTTGGACCATCAGTTGGAAATCGCCGCCACGTGAGGATGCCGAGACCAGTTGGGGCGAAGCCTGTCGCCGTCACGGCGGCCACACTGTGCTGGGACTACTCTGGGGTGGCGCAGTATATTGGCTGGAACCCGGATTTCTTTGGTGGCTGTTGCCGATCGTTGGTTCGCTGCTGCTGTCGATTCCATTGTCGGTGTTTTCCAGCCGCGTCACGTTGGGCCGCAGTTTCCGTGGTGCGCGCCTGTTCGTGATTCCGGAAGAAGTCGATTTGCCGCCTGAACTGGCGGCGACCACTTTGTACAACGAAAATGGCAAAGTGCTGGCGAACTTCAATGACGCCGTGGTTGACCCACTGTGCAATGCCTTGCTGTGTGCGGCCGTTACGGCACGCCCGCGGGTTCCGGCTGCCACCTGGGCAACGCGTGCGGCATTGGTTCAGCGCGCATTGACGGGTGGTCCCGACGGCCTGACAGCGCAGCAAAAAAATGCGTTGCTGGACGATCCGTTGATGCTCTCGCAACTGCATTTCGATATCTGGAACTCAGCACAGGCGAATCGCCGCTGGCAAGCTTTGTTGGCCACGTCTGGCTCGCACGACAGAAACAATTAAGCAAGGAGTAGCATGTTACGACGTGATTTTTTAAGAGCGTCGGCGGCGCTTGCCGCCGCCGGGTTTCCTGCAAGTTCGCTGCTGGCGGCAGCCGCGGCGCCAGAACATTTAAAATTCCTGGGACAGCCTAAGGCCTTCGATTACGCCTGGCTCAAGGGGCATGCCAGGCAACTCGCCGGCCAGCCATATCAGCTACCGGAAAATCATATCCCACCCGAAGTAAACGCACTCGACTGGGATCAGTACCAAGCCATTGGATGTCGCGGTGATCATGCGCTGTGGGCTAAGGATCAGTTGCGTTTTCAGGTCAAGTTCTTCCATCTCGGTCTGTTCTTCAAGAGCCCGGTGCAGATCTATGAATTGCAGAACGGTCAGGCGCAGGAACTGGCCTATGATCCGGCCATGTTTAATTATGGCAAGAGCGGCTTGAAGGCCAGCCACCTGCCTAAGGACCTTGGCTTTGCCGGGTTCCGGGTGAATTTCCATACTGACCTGCAGCGCGACATCACTGCGTTCCTTGGCGCCAGTTATTTCCGCGCGGTTGGCGCCGAGTGGCAATATGGCTTGTCGGCGCGTGGCCTGGCGATCGATTGCGGCATGGATCGGCCCGAAGAATTTCCGTTGTTTACCAGTTTTTGGCTGGAACGTCCGGCCAAAGATTCGGGCAAGCTGGTGGTGTATGCGCTGCTTGATTCGCCCAGCGTGGCGGGCGCCTATCGCTTTGAAATCCAGCCGTCGGCGACGATGGTCATGGATGTCGATGTCGCTCTGTATCCACGCAAGACAATCGAACGCTTGGGGATCGCTCCGCTAACCAGCATGTTCCAGTTTGGAGAGAATGACCGCCGTCTTGGCGTCAGCGACGACTGGCGCCCGGAAATCCACGATTCCGATGGCTTATCCATGCAGCGTGGCAACGGTGAGTGGGTCTGGCGACCGTTGGTTAATCCAGAACAGCTGCGCTTCAACGCTTATCAGGATGAAAACCCGCGCGGTTTCGGCCTATTGCAGCGCGACCGTAATTTCGATCATTACCAAGATGACGGCGTATTCTATGATCGCCGCCCAAGCCTGTGGGTAGAGCCAAAATCCGGATGGGGCAAGGGCGCTGTACAACTGGTGGAAATCCCGACGCTCGATGAAACCTTCGACAACATCGTGGCATTCTGGCATCCCACCGAGAAGCCGCAGCCAGGGCAGGAAATGTTGTTTGCTTATCGCCTGCAATGGGGCAGCAAGATGCCGTTTTTACCACCGCTGGCGCAGGCGGTGGCTACCCGCACCGGCACGGGTGGTGTAATTGGTCAGAAACGCACGTATTATTCGCGCCGTTTCGTCATCGATTTTGCCGGTGGCGATCTGGCGCTGCTGGGCAAGGATGCCAAGGTGCAGGCAATCATCAGCGCGTCGCGCGGCAAGGTCGAGATAACGTCGGCGCGTCCGCTCGAGGCGATCCAAGGCTATCGCGCCATTTTTGACCTGAAGCCGGTCGATGACAGCGTCGCGCCGATCGATATCCGTGTGTATCTGGTGGCCGATGGCCAGCCTCTCAGTGAAACGTGGCTCTATCAATGGACGCCGCCACCCCGGCGCAGCGGGTTTTCTAGCCGGTTTTGCAGCGATGTCGGGCGGTGGCCGGCTTGACATCGTTAAGTGAGTTGACCGTCTCGTCCAAAAAGCCCCCAGTGCTCCAGGTTTCTTACACATTTGCAATATACTGTGCGGCTTGGCTGCGTTTTGCGCACTGCTTTTTTTTGGAGTATTCCCATGTTTGGTTGGTTTGAAAGGTTGGTGCATCCTTATCCGGACAGCGCCGTAACGCCGCCGCCGCGCGGCTTTTTTGCCTTTGTCTGGAGTTGCACCAAGGGCTTGCGCCCGTATATTGTTGCGATGACCTTGCTGACAGCAGTCACCGGTGCGTTCGAGGCCCTGTTGTTTGCAATGATGGGACGGGTTGTCGATTGGCTGGGGGGCGCCGAACCGGCCACGTTATGAGCCCATCAGAGCGGCAGTTTACTGTTGTTGGTAGCAATATTGCTGGCCAGCCCGGTCGTCGTCGCTTTGCAAAGCATGTTCAAGCAACAGGCGCTGGCGGGTAACTTCCCGATGATGCTGCGCTGGAAATTCCACCGACTCATGCTGAACCAGAGCATGCATTTTTATCAGGACGAATTCGCCGGCCGGGTTGCCACCAAAGTCATACAGACTTCGCTGGCGGTGCGCGATGTCTGTATGATCCTGTGCGATATTCTGGTGTTCGTAGTGATCTACTTTGTCACCATGGTGGCGGTGGTCGGCAGTTTTAGCGGCTGGATGCTGGTGCCTTTCCTCGGCTGGCTGTTGTTTTATTCGCTGGCGCTATGGTTTTTTGTACCGCGCCTGAGCCGGGTCGCCAAGGCGCAGGCCGATGCGCGCTCCCTGATGACCGGCCGTATCACCGATGCCTATACCAATATTGCTACGGTCAAGCTGTTCTCGCACGCCGGTCGTGAAGCCGGGTACGCGCGTTCGGCAATGCAGGAGTTCCTGCAGACCGTGCATGGCCAGATGCGCCTGGTGACAGGTTTCGAGATCGTCAACCATACACTGAGCATGTTGTTGATCCTTGGTACCGCAGGCGTGGTACTGTGGCTGTGGACCCAGGGCCAGGTTGGCATCGGCGCGGTGGCGGCGGCGACCGCAATGGCCTTGCGTCTGAATGGCATCTCGCATTGGGTAATGTGGGAAATGGCGTCGCTATTTGAGCAAGTCGGCACGGTGCAGGACGGTATCAACACCCTGGCACGGCCGCACGCCGTGCTGGACCAGCCCGATGCCAAGTCGTTGCAGGTAAAGAGCGGCGAACTGATTTTTGATCGCGTCAGCTTCGTATATGGTGGAAAGCGGCCGGTCATTGAACAGTTATCGCTGAACATCCGGCCCGGCGAAAAGATCGGCCTGGTCGGCCGCTCCGGTGCCGGCAAGTCGACCATCGTCAATTTGCTGCTGCGCTTCTATGATGTTGAGCAAGGTCGGATCCTGATCGATGGCCAGGATATCTCGCAGGTCACGCAAAACAGCTTGCGCGCTCAGGTCGGTATGGTGACGCAGGATACGTCGTTGCTGCATCGTTCGGTACGCGACAACCTGCTCTATGGCCGTCCCGACGCAACTGATGCCGATATGCTGGCAGCGGCCAAACGCGCTGAAGCGCATGACTTCATTCTGAGCCTGACCGATCCCAACGGACGGACCGGCTACGACGCCCATGTCGGCGAGCGTGGCGTAAAGCTCTCCGGCGGCCAGCGCCAGCGGATTGCGATCGCGCGTCATGTTGAAAGACGCGCCGATCTTGCTGCTGGATGAGGCCACCAGCGCGCTCGATTCCGAAGTCGAAGCCGCGATCCAGGCCAGCCTGTATCGTTTGATGGAAGGCAAGACCGTGGTGGCGATCGCACATCGCTTATCGACCATTGCCGCCATGGATCGGCTGGTGGTGCTCGACAAGGGGCGCATCGTTGAAGAAGGCGATCACCACAGCCTGCTGCAACGCGGCGGTCTGTATGCACGCTTGTGGGCGCATCAGAGCGGCGGTTTCCTGGGCGAGGAAATTGATGACGACGCCGTGCAAGAGGGAGTCACACAAGCGGCGCTGGCATAATGGCCACAAAGGCGAGTTGCTGCATTGGCCGGTGGTGTCGACGCACTGTGTGATCTCGCCGCGGGGTATGATTCGTTGCCGGATGCTTAAGTATTACCGTTGATGCGGTTGGCAAGCCGCCGGGCGCTTGGCAGCCAGGCACCGGCGACCACCGATTTATGTGACTATTTCTGACTTCGTACCAATGACTGTTGAATCAAGCAATACTTCAGCTTCTCTATCATCGTTTGGCCACACCGGCCGACGCTGGCTAATTGCTATCCTGGCGTTGTTGATAGCGTTTGGGGGGTGGCTGTTATGGAAAAATTTTTGGCATCGGTCTTCACCACCGCCTGTCACAGCCCCGGTGCGCGTACAGACTGTTGCGGTTGAACGCGGCGACATCGAACAGTCGGTATTTGCCAACGGCAAATTGCAATTGCATAAATATAGCGATGTAATGGCGCAGGTTTCCGGGCAGATTAAAGATGTGCTGGTGGTGGTGGGTGATGAGGTCAAGGCAGGCAAGATGGTGGTGGAAATCATGCCGACCCTGCCGATGGCGCGAGTGGAAAGCAATCGTGCCCAACTGGCAAGGTTGCAAGCTGAATTAGCCGACCAGCGCGCGCAACTCGATTTTGCAGAGTTGCAATTCAAGCGTCAGACGCAGTTGAAAGCGGAGAACGCCACGCGTGAGGAATCGTTCGAATCGAGCCGCATGGGCATGTACTCGGCAGCAGCCCGGGTCGAGGCAATCAATGCCCAGGTTCGCCAGACCGAAGCGACCATGAAAGACGAGGAGGAAATCCGTAACCATACCCAAGTGGTGGCACCGATCAGCGGCACTGTCATATCGGTAGCGGCGCGCCCGGGCCAGACGGTGAATGCGGGCCAGCCTACCGCACCGCTGATGCGGATTGCCGACCTGAGCCATCTGACGGTACAGGCACGGGTTGCCGAAATCGATGTGCCGCTGCTGCATAAAGGCATGACCGCGTATTTCAGCACCCCTGGCTATCCGGGTAAGCGCTGGTCGGGCAAGTTGCGCCAAGTCATTCCGGTTCCGGCCGACGGCTCGGGCGAGCAGGGCAAGCAAACTTTCTATAACGTCTTGTTTGAAGTCGATAATCCGCAATAGCAATTGATGAGCGGCATGAGCACGCAGGTCAGTTTCGTACTGGCGCAGGCGCATGATGCCATCGTCGTGCCGGTTGCCGTGTTGGACAAGCCCGAAGCAGATGGCAGCTATCACGTGCAAGTCTCGGGAGCCAATCAGCAACTCATGTCGCGCGATATAAAGATCGGGATTCGGAATCAGAAAATGGCGCAGGTTCTGGCCGGATTGGCGCCAGGAGAGCAAGTCGTGGTGCCTGCTGTTGCCGTTGCTGCCAGCGCCTCGGCTAGCGTGAGTAGAGGCGCGCCGCCGTCTGCCGGCGCGCCTCTCCCCCACTGAGCAAGGTGCGTTGATGGAGACGCCTCTTGGAGATACCTATGTCTCGTAGCCCGATTCGTTTTGTCTCTGTGGCTGCTCTGTGCGCTAACGGGCTTTTGTTGCTGCTGCTGCTGGCTGGCTGTGCCGGCCAGCAGATTGAAACCAAGGAGGCAACGCCCAGCGTGGAGATACCGCCAGGTTGGGATCTGTCTGCCAACAACGGCGAGCAGGATTGGCCTGACAGCAGTTGGTGGAGAAAATTTGGCAGCGATGAATTGAGCCAGTTGGTGGCTGAGGGGCAAGCCAGTAATCTGGAAATCGCTGCCGCCATATCACGTGTGCATCAGGCTCAGGCGCAGGCGCGTATCGCTGGTGCGCCGTTGCTGCCGAATGTGGATTTTTACACCAGCATCAATCGTGCGCTGCCGCTTGCTTCCAACGGCACCGCCGCGACATCCACCAGCGGTTTGCTGGAAATTGGCTACGAAGTCGATTTCTAGGGAAAGAACAAGGCTGGCCTGGTGGCAGCCGAAGCATCGCTGCAGGCCAATCGTTATGACCGCGAAACGGTGGCGCTGACTGTCACCAGCGGTATCGTCTCGACCTATTTACAGGTGCTCTCCTTGCGTGATCGCCTGGAAATCGCCCAGCAGAACGTCGCCAATGCTGAGCGTGTGCTCAATCTGGTTGGCGCGCAAAGCCGGGCCGGGGCCGCATCGCCACTCGATCTGGCGCGTCAACGGTCGGCCGTCGCTGGCCAGAAAGCAGTAATACCGGATCTTATGCAGCAAGAGCGTGAGGCGCAAACTGCACTAGCGATCTTGCTTGGGCGTGCGCCGCAAACCTTCAGAGTCAACGAGCCAGGGCTCGCCAAGATCCTGCTGCCGCAGGTGACGCCGGGCCTGCCCTCGGAATTGCTGTCGCGGCGGCCGGATATCCGTCACGCCGAGGCACAGCTAGCGGCTGCCAATGCCAACGTCGCAGTAGCGCGTGCCGCGCTATTCCCGAGTATTCGCCTGACCGGGTCCGCCGGTGGCCAGAGTAATGCCTTGCTATCGTTGTTTAACGGGCCAAACATGCTGGTGAATTTGGGGGCAGGCCTGGTAGCACCGATCTTCGACGCCGGTCGCCTAAGCAGTCAGCGTGATCTGGCCATCGCGCAGAAACAGGAACTGGTGCAGGTTTATCGTTCCACTGTGATCAATGCGCTGTCCGAGGTTGATACGGCGCTGGGACAAATACGTAGTCTGGATGAACAGAGCAAGTTGAAGAACACGGAAATGGAGCAGGCGCGCTTTGCTTTCGAATTGTCGGAAATCCGTTATCGCAGCGGCGCCGAAGATTTGATGACGGTGCTCGATACCCAGCGCTCGTTGTCGGAAGTGCAGAACGAATTGGGGCAGATCAAACTCAAGCGTTTGAAGGCCACCGTATCGCTTTACAAAGCGTTGGGCGGGGGCTGGCAAGATGCCCGCTGGCACGCCGGTTACCGAGAGATCGTAGCGTGGGCACGGATGTGGCCACGCTGAACTTTATACGCGACTGGCATAGTTAGCCCGGCACGCGTCGGCTAAAAAAGCTTGCCGCTTGCGTCGTTATACCGCTACTGGCGCCTTGATATGAGCTTGCGGATGATAGTCGCGGATTTCAAAGTCCTCGAACCGATAATCGAAGATCGACTCCGGCCTGCGCCTGATGTGCAGTTGCGGCAATGGGCCGGGAGTGCGTGACAATTGCAGTTCGACCTGCTCAGCATGGTTGGCGTAAAGATGGCAATCGCCGCCGGTCCAGATGAAATCGCCGACATCCAGCCCACATTGCTGGGCCACCATGTGGGTCAGCAATGCATAAGAGGCGATGTTGAAAGGCACCCCGAGGAAGATGTCCGCACTGCGTTGGTACAACTGGCATGACAGCTTGCCATCGGCCACATAGAACTGAAAAAAAGCGTGGCAGGGCGGCAGTTTCATCTGAGGAATATCCGCGACATTCCAGGCAGATACGATCAGCCGTCGTGAATCCGGATTATTCTTGATTTGTTCAATGACTTGCGTGATCTGATCGATATGCTCGCCGTTGGGCGCTGGCCAGGAGCGCCACTGATAACCATAGATCGGGCCCAGGTTGCCGTCGCTGTCGGCCCATTCGTCCCAAATTTTTACATCGTTGTCTTTTAGGTATTTGATGTTGGTCGAACCGTTGAGAAACCAGATCAATTCATGGATGATCGAGCGCAGGTGCAGCTTCTTGGTGGTCAGCAGCGGGAAGCCGTCTTGCAGGTTGAAGCGCATCTGGTAGCCGAACACCGAGCGGGTGCCGGTGCCGGTGCGATCAGTTTTGATGGTGCCATGTTGTTGCACATGGTGTATGAGATCAAGATATTGGCGCATTTTTTGTCGTAATTACTGAAGCGGATGGCAGGATTGTAGCGTATCTGCCTGCCATTCTTATTCTGTCTGCGCCTTCAATATCCGATTGATACGCTCTTTGCTCGGTGGGTGAGTCGACAGGTAAGTCGAGAACCGGGTTGATTCACCGTCGAGTTTTTCGAAGGTATAAGCCAGTTTTCCCAGGCTGACGCCGTTGGCCTTGAACATCGCGATCGCATAGTCGTCGGCTTCTGACTCGATATCGCGCGAATACTTCAGATCGAGCACCACCGGTGGAATGCCGGCTATTAATGTCGATACATCGCCGAACAGCAATAAGGCGGTGGCGCCAACTGCCGATCCCTGAATCAGTCGTCTTACCATGTGCCGCCGGTGCAAATGGCCAAGTTCATGCGCCAGCACGCCCATTAGCGCGTCGTCGTTGAGCAGGCGCACCAGTTGGTCGGTGACGACAATTTCGCCGGAAGGCAGTGCAAACGCATTGGGTCCGGTTTTGTCGTTGCGGAAAATGATTTGGTAGTCCGGCGCACCTTGCACTGGCGGCTGCAGAGCGCGGAAGCGGCTGGCGATTGCTTGCTGCTGAGACTGTGGCAGGGTAGGGGCGCTGAACATGTGCTGGTCCAGAAATTCCAGAGTGCCCTTGCCAATCTGCCTCTCAATCGACTCCGGCAACGCCTCTGCGATCAGGCCCGAAGCCGCCGGAAGGAGATATATGTAGCCCAGCACCAGAATCAGGATCAATCCAATAGTGGCGTGTACGGTGGTGCGCCAGCTCTGCTGCATTCGCACTACCAAAGGATCCTGGTATCCGGTACCCGCCAGCAACTCGGTAAATGCCTCGGTGTCGGCGATTTCAAGATAAGCACCGTCGGCGAAGGTTACCTTGCGCGCAGCTTTGGATACCCGTTCAGAAACACGCAGGTCGGCAAGCGGCATTTGCCGATGCACCTCACCAGAGATATAGGCGATTTCGGCATCGACTGTCAGCGTTACCGAGTGCCTGCGGGAAGTTTGGCCATCGAAATAAAATGCCGATACCGTTTTGGATTGCATGCTTATTTGAGTTCCCGGTGCAGGATTTTCCGATGCAGTCTTAAAGAGACAGATCGAAATCGAGGAGGTCGGATATGCCTTCGCTGGTCGCCGAGCCGTGAGCCTCTTTATCTGCGACAAAGTTGTCAAGCGAACCTACTGCGTTCAGGGTCACTGATTCAACCCGATACTTGAGCGCGCGGATCTGCGCGAATGGTGTAAACAAACCAAGCGTAACCGCGATGCCGATCAGGTTGGTGATCATGATGAACGCCATTTTCGACCATTTAAGACTGCTGTGGAACTGATGCTGCCCCAGCTTGGTATGGCTCCAGATCAGGTTCTGGATCATGCTCAGGAATAGCGGTACTATCAGGAAAGTCCACGCATATATGCAGAAAAACATCAGGCTGAGAAGCCCCAGAGCGTCTCTCCCAGCATTTTTCGGGTCTCCGAATGCCACCAATGCGGTGCTGCCGAATATCATAAAAATGACCGAGTAGCCAACCAGAGCGATGGCGGCAGCGATCAGGTAGGCCTTATAAAAGGAACCGGCGCTGGCGTCGAATGAGAAATGCGTCTTGCCGAATTTGCTTTCCTCGTGCAGATATTTTTTGCTGCGCTGATGGGCAAATGGCAAGAGTAGTCCTGCCGTGATAACGGACAAGATTGGCAGCAGCAGGTATTTGACGTAGGACTCCTTTGCGTTGCCGCGGAAGCCAAAACGGATACCGCGGTAGCTTGAGTTGTACAACTTGAATTGGTAACTTTTCCAGATCAGCCACGGCAGTGCCCCTAGCATCAGGAGCAACGCCAGCAAGCCGAGGATTGGCGATAGCTGGAACGCTATATTGTAGGCTGCGATCAGCACTACTGCGATGATGCGGCCTTTCAGGATTGCTAGCGGATTGCCGTGATACTCGAAGCTGCTGCTATTGAGATTCGTGTTGTCATAG
Organism: Collimonas sp.; assembly: GCF_044339385.1. Classification (NCBI taxonomy): domain Bacteria; kingdom Pseudomonadati; phylum Pseudomonadota; class Betaproteobacteria; order Burkholderiales; family Oxalobacteraceae; genus Collimonas; species Collimonas sp. The sequence goes on from NZ_JBIIVN010000027.1 coordinate 15,403, forward strand.
AAGTACCTGGTGCGCCGGACTTTAGCCCAGGCTGAGTAGATTCCCAGTGTCACGATGGAGAGTAAAAGATTGACGATCCATATGCAGAAATATTCGCTGCCGCGCCCGCTAAATGTAAATGCTTCGACTGTCGGTTGTAATGGCGGGGCCGTGACTTCGAGCGATGGTTCGTCGGAAAATGGTGGTTTCATTTCGATTTTGTCCCCGTGTGATGGTCGATGCGGTGTTATTGTCAGCGACACAAGATGACTGATTGACAAAGGAAAGTCAATAGCGTTTAGTCCTGGCGCTCTGTAGGACTGTTAGAAATTTCGTGACGACGCTCATTCTGGTCAAGGCAAAGTTGCCGTATTTAAAGGGGCTGAAAGCCTTAAAAAATTACCTGATGATTGTGTGAGGAAAACATATGGCGTTTGGCTTTTTCATATCGCCCTGGCGGCCTGCGTGCGTCGTTTTGAGTGCGGTTACAAATTAGTGATTTTGGCCCTGAACTTTTCCTAGAGAGCGTCCTCGAAAGCGGGAGACTTTCGTCTCTACCGTTCAGTTGTCACCAATATTGTCGCCGATGACGGATCACTTGCCTCTATTTGAGCTGAGTGTGATGTCGACGCTGTTTTGATTATTGACTTTGATGATTAATATTGATGGTTAATTTTGATGATTAATTTTGATGATTGAGTCAGCACAAAGGCTGTATTGGTTACGCAGCATTTTCCAGGAGATCACATGCTTAAATCAGATACGTTTTTTGGCGGCAAGCACGATACGCCGGCCCCTAACTCTCCTTTCAATACCGGCAGCAACCTTAGCTCCAGCGGCAGTTCTGCCATTCCAAAAGCGAGCAATACAGTAAGCACTCCTTTCAGTCAGGTAACGTCGTCCAGAACTAACGAAGTCGGCAGTAAATTGATCGTCGGCCCCAATATTAAGCTCAGAGGCGTCGAGATAACCGATTGCGATACGCTGGTGGTTGAGGGGCGCGTCGAAGCGACGATGAATTCGCGCGTGATCCATATTGCAGAAAAGGGTGCCTTCAAGGGTTCTGCCGAAATCGATCTGGCTGAAATCTACGGCGAGTTCGACGGTGATCTGAATGTTCGCGAGAAGCTGGTAATTTATTCTACCGGCAAGGTTTCCGGGAAGATTCGCTACGGCAAAGTGGTCATTGAGGAGGGTGGGCAACTGACGGGTGAAGTGCAAGTGGGTACCGGTATCAAGCCCGCCGCGCCCAGCACTGCCCCGGCCCAGACTGCGGCTCCGGCTCAGACTATTGCCGCCGCTGTGTAATTAATTTAGTCACATGCCGCTGCGACGCGGTATCGCGGCGCATTTGCCGGCGTGTCGCGGCCGCATTGGCACTGGTTGTGATTAAGCGGGATGGCGCAATGCCGATCCCGATTTTTGTCTACATTGTATGTTGTGCATGCAAGCATGCGACAATACCGGGTTTAGCCTGCGGCTGCAGTACCGGATTGTCGTCTACATAATCTTCATAACATACACATGAGCCATCCAGAATACATCCTCACCTTGTCCTGCCTCGATCAGCGCGGAATTGTCCACCGCGTTTCGGGCTTTCTGGCCGATCACGGTTGCAACATCATCGATTCCGCGCAGTTTGGCGATGCACAGTCGCAGCTGTTCTTCATGCGCGTGCATTTTTCATCTGATGATGTGTCGATCTCCGATCAGGACTTGCGCGCGCAGTTTTCTGCTCTGGCCGATACCATGAAAATGCATTGGCAATTGCATGATGCCGGCAAGAAGCCGCGCATGATGCTGATGGTGTCGAAGATCGGCCATTGTCTCAACGATCTGTTGTTCCGCTACAAGAGCGGCCTGCTGCCGGTAGAGATTCCGGCGATCGTCTCCAACCATACCGATTTCTACCAATTGGCGGCGAGCTATAACATTCCATTCCATCACCTGCCGTTGGCGGCCGGCGCGTCGGCCCAAGCCAAGCAGGCGCAGGAAGCGCGGGTTATGGAGATTGTCGATGCCAATAACATCGATCTGGTCGTGCTGGCCCGCTATATGCAGATTCTGTCGCCCTCGATGTGCACTGCACTGACCGGCCGTGCTATCAATATTCATCACTCATTCCTGCCCAGCTTCAAGGGCGCGAAGCCTTATTATCAGGCGCATGACCGTGGCGTCAAGCTGATCGGCGCCACGGCGCACTTCGTCACAGGCGATCTGGATGAGGGGCCTATCATTGAGCGGGATGTGGCGCGCGTGGACCATGCGATGGATCCGGACACCTTGACGGCGATAGGGCGCGATGTCGAATGCGTGGTATTGGCGCGGGCCGTGAAGTGCTTCATCGAACATCGGATTTTACTCAATGGGCACAAGACGGTGGTATTCAAGTAAGGTGGGATGAAGATTGCCGGTACTCTGGTTTTAACGCAAAACTGAAATCTAAAATAAAAATTGGCCCCATTGCTGTGGAGCCAATTTTTTTCTTGCTGCCGGCATCTTGCCGGTGCTGCAGTGTTAGCGCAGGGCCTCGACCATCTTCTCTAACTTGACTGCGTCGGCGCTGAACTGGCGTATTCCTTCCGCTAATTTTTCGGTTGCCATTGCATCGTCGTTGAGCATGGTGCGGAATGTGGTTTCGTCGAGACTGATTTTTTGTATCTCACTCTGTTGCGCCGCTTCCGGGCTCAGCTTGCGGCTCACAGCCGCATCGCTTTCTGCCAGTTTTTGTAAAAGATCGGGGCTGATTGTCAGCAGGTCGCAGCCGGCTAGTTCGACGATTTGCGAAGTATTGCGGAAGCTGGCGCCCATCACTTCAGTGGCGTAGCCGTATTTGCCGAAGTAACTGTAGATCTGCTTGACCGATTGCACACCCGGGTCATCGTCTCCGTTGTAGTCATGACCGCTGGATTTTTTGTACCAGTCGTAGATACGGCCGACGAACGGCGAGATCAGTTGCACTTTTGCTTCGGCGCAGGCAATCGCCTGTGGCAGAGAAAACAGCAAGGTGAGATTGCAATGCACCCCCGCCTTTTGCAGAACTTCTGCAGCACGGATACCCTCCCAGGTCGAGGCAATTTTAATCAGCACGCGCTCGCGGTCGATGCCAGCGGCTTCATACAGCTTGATCAGTGCATGTCCCTTGTCGATGGTGCCCTGGGTGTTGAACGACAGACGCGCATCGGTTTCGGTCGAAACGCGGCCTGGAATGATGTTGAGAATTTCCTGGCCAAAGGCAATCAGCAGGCGATCATTGATGTCGCCGGTGGAGAGGCCTGCATGCTCTTTAACAGTCTGGCTCAACAACGGCGCGTACTCTGGTTTCTGCACCGCCTTCAGGATCAGCGACGGATTGGTGGTGGCGTCACGCGGCGCGAACGCCTTGATGGATTGGAAGTCGCCGGTGTCGGCGACGATGGTGGTGAATTGCTTGAGTTGTTCGAGTTGATTCATGGCGGCGTAGAAAAGCAGGAACTGTTAATCGGAAATGCCTTCCTGCCATTCTACGCAATTTATCGGTGAGTGCTCGTGTTGGCAGCATCAACCTCGCCTGGCAGTAATGTCAGTTGCCCGTTAGTGTTTAGCCAATACGTTCTTCGGTCTTGGCATCGAACAGCACGGCCTTCGATAAGTCGAACGCCAGTTGCAGTTGGTCCCTGGGCCTGGCCGCTGCGCGCGGGTGGGTGCGGCAGGTTACACGCGCATTGTTGAAGGTGGTGAAGACCAGGGTGTCGGGGCCGGTTGGCTCTGTCAGTTCGACGGTACAGCCAACTTCGGTCGGGCGATAGTCGCCGTGTGTGTCGTTGGCGTCCGATATGCGAGCGCTCTGGGCGTCAGTGATGTGTTCCGGGCGAATGCCGAGGATCACTTCCTTGCCGACCCAGTTGCCAATCGATGGCTTCTGCGCTTGCGCCGGAGCCAGTGGCAACAATGTCTTCTGGCCGCCGTGTTCCAGCTCGAAGGCCGCACCGTGCCCATTCGCTGCCAGCTTGCCGTGCATGAAATTCATCGACGGCGAGCCGATAAAGCCGGCAACGAACAGGTTACTTGGATTGTCGTAGATTTCCTGCGGGCTGCCGAACTGCTGTACCACGCCATCCTTCATCACTGCGATGCGGTCGCCTAGCGTCATCGCTTCGATCTGGTCATGTGTGACGTAGACGATGGTGCTGCCAAGACGCTGGTGCATCAGTTTGATTTCCGCGCGCATTTCGACGCGCAGCTTGGCATCCAGATTAGATAGCGGTTCGTCGAACAGGAACAAGGCAGGATCGCGTGCAATGGCGCGGCCCATAGCGACACGCTGGCGCTGGCCGCCCGATAGCAAGGCCGGCTTGCGGTCCAGCAGGTGGGTGATTTGCAGCGTGGTGGCGACGCGCTCGACGATCTTCTGCTGTTCGGCTTTTGGCACCTTGCGGATGCCGAGGCCGAATGAAATGTTTTCACGCACCGTCATGGTCGGGTATAGCGCGTAGGACTGGAACACCATAGCGATGTCGCGTTTCTTCGGCGCGACGTCGTTGACGCAGCGGTCGCCGATCATGATCTGTCCTTCGGAAACGGTTTCCAGGCCGGCGATCATGTTCAGCAGGGTCGATTTGCCGCAACCGGAGCCGCCCACCGGAATCAGGAACTGGCCGTCTTCGATGTCGAGATCGATGCCCTTCAAGACTTCGTTGCCGTTGGGGTAGACCTTGCGTACATTGCGAATTGATAAGCTTGCCATCTTTAACTTATTCCTTAAATTTTATTCATTACGTGGCCGCGCCCAAGGCAGCGGCCAGTCGCTTCAAGTTAGCCTTTAACCGCACCAGCAGTCAGCCCGCGCACAAAATATTTCCCGGCCAGCAGATACACCACCAAGGTCGGCAGCGCGGCGATAATGGCGGCCGCCATGTTGACGTTGTATTCGGTGACACCGGTGGAGGTGTTCACCAGATTGTTCAGGGCCACCGTCACCGGTGAGCTTCCCTCGATTTTTCGTCTCCCAACAGGTGGCTTTTATGCCGCCTGTTTTTCCTGATGTTGCTCAGTGAGCCAGTCATCTAAATACTGGCAGGGTGAACGATAGCCAAGCGTCGAATGCT
>NZ_JBIIVN010000190.1:0-4368 GCF_044339385.1 Collimonas sp.
GCACGGCTAGCTCCTTGAACTCCGCCGTGTACATCTGTTTTGGTATCTTCTTCATTGCTGGTCTTTCCAAAGGATCGTTGATTTTACGTTACCTATGGAAGACTAAATTTCGGGGGAAGCTCATTGTTCGAATTCGAACAATATACTTTCGAATATAAATATTCTATGATGTCAGGTGACATTGCGAACCTATATTTTTGCTAAATAGCAACAGTATATTTGTCGCATCTGCGAGTTACCGACACAAAGGAGACGGTTGTGGTACCAGGTCAAATTGTTGATTTATTGGTGGTGGGCGGCGGCATTAATGGCGCCGGTATTGCGCGTGATGCGGCCGGGCGCGGCCTGAGCGTGTTGCTTTGCGAGCAGGACGATCTGGCTTCGCACACCTCGTCGGCCAGCACCAAACTGATCCACGGCGGTTTGCGGTACCTGGAGCAATACGAGTTCAGCCTGGTACGCAAGGCGCTGCAGGAGCGCGAGCGCTTGATGCGCATGGCACCGCATATTATCGGGCCGCTGCGTTTTGTGATGCCGCATGTATCGACCCTGCGACCAGCCTGGATGATCCGCGCGGGTATGTTCTTGTACGACAATCTGGCCAGGCGCGAACTGTTGCCAGGCTCACGCGCCATCGATTTGCGTCGGCATGTCTCCGGTCAGCCGCTGAAAAAAGCACTGACCAAGGGCTTTGTCTATTCGGATGCAGCGGTGCAGGATGCGCGGCTGGTGGTGCTCAACGCGATGGATGCCAACGAGCGCGGCGCTAACATTCTTACCAAGACGCGCCTGATCGAAGCCAGGCGAGGCAGCCAATACTGGGACGCCACTTTGCAGTCCACCTTGAGTGGCGAGACCACTGAAGTCAAGGCGCGTTGTGTCGTCAATGCCGCCGGACCATGGGTCGCCAGCTTGCTCAACGGTGCGTTGCACACCTCCGCACAACACCACATTCGTTTGGTCAAGGGTAGCCATATCACCACCAAACGGTTGTTCGATCACGATCATGCCTACATTTTTCAGAATCCCGACAAGCGCATCGTCTTTGCGATTCCGTATGAAACCGACTTTACGTTGATCGGCACCACCGATGTCGAGTACAGCGGCGATCCGAGCAAGGTTGAAATATCGGAAGAAGAAACCGCCTACCTGTGCGAATCGGTCAGCCGCTATTTCGAGGTTCCGGTAACGCCAGCGCAGGTGGTCTGGGCATATGCCGGCGTGCGGCCTCTGCTGGAAGAAGAAATCGCTAACCCGTCTGCGGTCACGCGCGATTACCGCCTTGAGTTGAAGGCCGAGCCGGGGCTGGCCCCGGTATTGTCGGTTTTTGGCGGCAAGATCACCACCTACCGGCGTTTGGCCGAAGAGGCGATGGAGCATTTGCAGCCGTTGTTCGGCTATATGAAAGGGCACTGGACTGCCGATGAACCTTTGCCCGGAGGCGATATGCCAAATGCCGACCTGGCAGAATTCCAGCGCATTTTCCAACAGCGACATGGCTGGCTGCCGGCGGCGCTTGCCGCCCGTTATGCTCGCACTTACGGTACGCGCAGTACGCGTCTGTTGCACGGCATTGACGATATTGCAGGGCTGGGCCAGTTGTTCGGTGCCGACCTTTATGAAGCCGAGGTGCGCTACCTGATGCGTAACGAATGGGCGCTGAGCGCCGACGATATTCTTTGGCGTCGTTCCAAATTGGGATTGCGTTTCGATGCGCGGGAAGTGGCGCGCCTGACAGCGTGGCTGCAGGATGTTCAGCAAGCGCAAGCTGCGCCGCTGCCGGCCACGATGTATGCCTGAATTTGCCTGAAGTTCTGCGGTATTGCAATATCTCGTACCGAAATAAAAAAACAGACTAATCCGGAATCGCTCCGGATCAAAGTCGATAACCGATCCGCGCCCACGGATTCACAAACCTTGGAGTAGACAACTTGAAAGATAAATATATCCTCGCCCTGGATCAGGGAACTACCAGCTCGCGCGCCATTCTGTTTGATCGCCAAGGCAATATCGTATCGCTGGCACAAAAGGAATTCCGTCAGATTTATCCGCAGCCAGGTTGGGTCGAGCATGATCCGCAAGAAATCTGGTCGACTCAGGCCGGGGTTGCCGCCGAGGCGATGACCAGGGTCGGTTTGAGCGGCACCGCGGTTGCCGCCATCGGCATTACCAATCAACGTGAAACCACCATCGTCTGGGATCGTGACACCGGCAAGGCGATCTATAACGCCATCGTCTGGCAAGACCGCCGTACCGCCGCATTTTGCGATCAACTGAAAGCGCGCGGCCTGGCGGAAAATATTCGCCAAAAGACCGGCCTGCTGGTGGATTCCTATTTTTCCGCCACCAAGATTCGCTGGATACTGGATAACGTCGAAGGTGCGCGAGCACTCGCCAATCAGGGACGTCTGGCTTTCGGCACCGTCGATACATGGCTGGTATGGAACATGACACGCGGTCAGCGGCATGTCACTGACGTCTCGAATGCATCGCGCTCCATGCTATTTAATATCCACACCATGCAATGGGACGACGAACTGCTCGACATCATCGGCATTCCACGCAGCATGTTGCCGGAAGTGCGCTCATCGAGCGAGGTCTACGGCCACACCGAAATTTCCGGCTTTGGTTCGGAAATTCCAATTGCCGGCATCGCCGGCGACCAGCAAGCGGCATTGTTCGGCCAGATGTGCACACAGCCGGGCATGGTCAAGAATACCTATGGCACAGGTTGCTTCATGATGATGAATACCGGTGCCAAGCCGATCATTTCGAAGAACAATCTGCTGACGACGGTCGCCTGGAAGGTCGGCGGCCAGGTCAGCTATGCATTGGAGGGCAGCATCTTCATCGGCGGCGCGGTGGTGCAATGGCTGCGCGACGGTCTCGGCATTATCAAATCTTCTGCTGAAGTCGAAGCGCTGGCAGGCAGCGTCAAGAGCAGCGACGGCGTGTATCTGGTGCCGGCATTTGCCGGCCTTGGCGCACCGCACTGGAATCCGCATGCACGCGGCACCGTCTTCGGCGTTACCCGCGGCACCACAGCAGCGCACTACGCGCGCGCCGCGCTCGATAGCATCGCCTACCAGACCATGGATGTCTTGAAGGCAATGGAAGCCGATGCTGGTATCGTGATTCCGGAACTGCGTGTCGATGGCGGCGCTACCGCCAACAATCTGCTGATGCAATTTCAGTCGGATATTCTGGGCGTTGATGTGGTGCGTCCGAAAGTCACGGAAACCACAGCGCTCGGCGCCGCCTACCTGGCTGGCCTGGCTGTCGGATACTGGAGTAGCACCGCTGACGTGCAAGGACAATGGCAGCTCGATAAGCGCTTCGCACCGGCGTTACCGGCGGCAGAAGTGCAGGCTGATATTAAGGGCTGGCAGCGTGCCATTGCCGCTGCCACTGTATGGGCAAATTCCTGAGCTGATCGATGCGGGGGATGCGGATCGATATCTGCGTCCCGGTTCTTCCACTATCCTATTTCCGAAAGCGTTTGTGATGGCTCCTTATTTGGCTGAATTCGTGGGCACTGCCCTGATTGTCCTGCTTGGCAACGGTGTGGTTGCCAATGTCCTGTTGAGTAAAACCCACGGCAATGGCAGTGGCTTGATTGTGATTACCGTCGGTTGGGCGATGGCGGTGTTTGTTGGCGTGTTTGTTGCCGCTTCGTCCAGCGGCGCGCACCTTAACCCGGCCGTCACCCTGGCGCTGGCAGTGGCTGGCAAGTTCACCTGGGATGGGGTGCCTGGCTACATCGCATCGCAGATGCTGGGCGGGATGACGGGTGCCTTCCTTGTGTGGCTGGTGTATCGCCATCATTTTGCCGAAACTGAAGATGGTAATCTCAAGCTGGCGGCCTTTTGCACCGCGCCGGCAATCCGCAATAAATTCAGCAACGTCGTATCTGAAGTAGTCGGCACCTTCGTGCTGGTGTATTGCGTGCTGAACATCGCCTCGCCGACGATGGGGCTGGGTGCGCTTGATGCGCTGCCGGTGGCATTGCTGGTGATGAGCATCGGTGTGTCGTTGGGCGGCACTACCGGCTATGCGATCAATCCGGCACGCGATCTTGGACCAAGGCTGATGCACGCGTTGTTACCGATTCCCGACAAGCGCGACAGCGATTGGGGGTACGCTCTGGTGCCGGTGATCGGTTCGATTTGCGGTGGCGTGCTGGCGGCGCTGGTTTTTAGCTTGCAAATGTCGGCTACCTAGTCGCCCCTGAACAACCCCATCCCCCAATGTTGGCGGGGCCTGATGCCTCAAAAGCGGTTGCGGAATTTGCAAGAACATGGAATATTTCTATTCAATTTCTTGCAAATATTGTCGAGGTGTCTGTGGGTCCCAAGTGTGATATGCCGC
>NZ_JBIIVN010000028.1:0-20438 GCF_044339385.1 Collimonas sp.
AATCAGGCTGCGGATGGGTTAAACGAATCACGAAGCGGTTCGGCTGGCCTAGCTCTTCGGTGCCTTCGAAACTGACCACGCTCAATGCTTTGGCCAGCGCGCCGGCGCGCCTTACTTCGAGATGGTAGGGCTGCTGGACAGGTATTCCAAGTGATGAGATCCAATCGCGTGCTTCTTGCGCCATGTTTTCCTCTCAAAAGTTCCGAGAAAAAAACATATCAGGAATTTAATGAATTGTCTATAACACAATTTCTTAATTAACATTTTTTTGCACTTGCTAAATGGCGGTGCGAATGCCCAAGCCCGCATTCGCGGCATTGCATGGGCGCGGGTACCCACGCTCCCAGGCTGGCGTTGCTGGCGCCGGCTTAAGACGTAAAAAAGCGCAAGGCCTGCACCTTGCGCTTTTTATTTTCATCTGACAAACAACAGCTTAGTGCGAGCGGATCATGGTGCCGAAAGCCTGCTCGGTCAACACTTCCAGCAGCAGCGAATGCTCGATGCGGCCGTCGATGATGTGAACGGTATTGACGCCTAACTTAGCCGCATCCAGCGCCGACGAAATCTTCGGCAACATACCGCCGGAGATGGTGCCGTCCTTGAACATCTCATCGATCTCACGGGCCGACAGGTCGGTCACCAGATTGCCTTGCTTGTCTTGCACGCCGGCGATGTTGGTCATCATGATCAACTTTTCGGCATGCAGGATTTCGGCGATCTTGCCAGCGACGACATCGGCATTGATGTTGTAAGCCTGGCCATCGGCACCGAAGCCAATCGGTGAGATGATCGGGATGAAGGCGTCGTCCTGCAGCGCCTTGACCACCGCCGGATTGATCGCTTCGATTTCGCCGACGTAGCCGATATCGAGGAATTCGCCCGGCTTTTCGCGGTCCGGCATGCGGTATTTGCGGGCGCGGATCAAGCCGCCGTCCTTGCCGGTCAGGCCGACTGCCTGGCCGCCATAGTGGTTGATCAGCATGACGATATCTTGCTGCACTTCGCCGCCCAGCACCCACTCCACGACTTCCATGGTTTCTTCATCGGTAATCCGCATGCCTTGCAAGAAAGTACCCTGCTTGCCGATTTTCTTGAGCGCGTTGTCGATTTGCGGGCCGCCACCATGCACCACTACCGGGTTCATGCCGACTAGTTTCAACAAAATCACGTCGCGCGCGAAACCGTGTTTCAGGCGCTCTTCAGTCATGGCATTGCCGCCGTATTTGACGACGATGGTTTTTCCGTGGAATTGACGGATGTAAGGTAACGCCTCGGCCAGAATTTCAGCTTTGATTCCTGGAGCAACGTTGGCAAGATCGTTGGTCAAATCGGCCATGAACAGTCCTACATGAAATTTCCGAGCAGCTGCCTGAGGAGTCGCGGGCCGATCAGATACCGACAGCAAACAACCCGTGGCATGGACTGGAACCTTAGACAGCTAGTCAAAAGAAAATAAAAGGGTGCAAAGACTGCAACTCGCTGGAGTTATAAATCGCTGCGCAATGGATCAAATCGATCAGCGCGATTTTACATGGAAATGCATTGGATTAGGTGCGACAACGCGGCCATTCCGTGCATGTTGTTGCGTCAGCATAGCAACGGTATCTGCCGGGCACATCAGCACCTTGCCAAAACGTCATTTGGTGAGCGACCTTTTCACCATTGAACCGATACTGAAGTGCTAGTGACAGCTGCGCACTTCCTGGCCAAGGAAATCCAGCCTGATCTTGTCGAAGGCAACTCTGGATGCGCCGCCCAAATCACGCAGCTGAAATGCTACCTTGGTCGAACCGGCGTTGCGGGTTCCGATCTTGGCACCGCTCAGGCCGCGCCTGGCCAAATTGGCAACCTGCTTCTGGGCGGCTTCATCGGTCTTGAAAATCCCCAGCGAAATGCCGAAGCGCAGCGGGCTACTGTCCTGGATCACGAAAAAATCGCTGATCCCGAGCCGGCGCAAATCGTCGACCTTCTTGTCGGCGGCGTCCTTGCTGCCGAGGGATGGCAGATACACCATATGGCTGGCCACTTCCTGGACATCGCGGCGGATAAACTTGATATTTGGCGTCATTTCGGCCAACTGGCTGGAAAAGCGACGTGCCTCGGCCGCGTTGAAATTGCCGATTTCGGTACAGGCCAGCGGCGCCGCATCGGCCGCTTGCGGCGGCGCAGTGTCGGCCCCTGCGGCAGCAGCGGGGATGGGATTTGGGGCTGGATCTGGCGCTGGATTTGGGGCTGAAGTTGGCGCTGAGGATGCAACCGGAACAACAACGGCGTCGGCCGCCAGCAACTTGATCTTGTCGGCCTGCAATTGTTGGCCGATGCGGGCCGGCTCGCGGCCGTCGCTGTAGAGCGCGCCCAGATAGCCGCGCTCGGCGGCAAACAAGGCCGCATTCGCTAGTAACAGCAGCCAGAAAATGAGTTTCAGCATAGTGGGGTAGAGAGATATGTCGCTGCGGCTTGCAGGCCAATTAATACCAGATTATCAACTGTTTCGTGCTCTATCGACAGATATGGCGCAATCACGGTCGCCGAGCCACCGGACACAATACAACGTATTTTGCTATCGGGATACTGGCGGCCATGCTGCACCACAGCCCTTTCGATGGCGCCTGCCTGCGCATTGATGCAGCCGCTGATGATGGCGTCGTCGGTATTATCGGCAAATACCGCTGTCACTTCCACATGTTCACGGATGTGCGGCAACTGTGCGGTACTACGGGCCAGCGCAGCAGCCATCAAACCCAGCCCCGGCAGGATCATGCCGCCGACAAACAGGCCCTCAGCGCTGACGGCATCGATGGTGGTGGCGGTACCGCAAGTGGCGACGATCAGGCTCTGCCGGGGAAACAGGCGCTGCGCGCCAAGCGCTGCGGCAAAGCGGTCACAGCCGAGCTGCGCCGGCTGCCGATAGCCGTTGCGCAACGGCCCCAATTGCGGCAACGAGGCAAACCAGTTCACCGGCACTTGCGCAGCAACACTTGCCTCAAGCACCGCGTGCAGGCGCTCACCCAACGGCGCGCCTGCAACGTTCGAGACCAACACCCGGGATACCGTCAGCCGGGCCCAGTGCACGGCTAGTTGCGGCAGTTCGGAATGTGCCGCCGAACCGCTGTCCAGCCATTGTCCGGGCGCTTGCGCAGCAGCCTCGGGAAGCGCGGCGCTGGCCCATTTGATGCGGGTGTTGCCAACATCGATCAATAGCATCGTCATGGTTCAGCCTTGTTTTGGACGCAAAGAAATGTCGCCCGCCATGACGGTAATCGGCGTGCTGCCTGGCTCGGTCTGTAGCAACAGCCTGCCGATGTGATCGATGCCCAAGGCCACGCCCTGGTGCAGGGTCTTGCCCTGATCGAGAATCAGCACCTGCTGGCCGGCAAACGCATGCAACCGATTCCAGCGCTCGACAAAGTCCGCCAGACCGGCGCTCGCAAACTGCTGCATGTTGCGTGCCAACGCGGTCAGCAAGGCCGCCAGCAGCAGATCACGATCCTGCGCCGCCGCTGGCGGCAAATTGGCGCTGCGACTGCCGATCTGTTGCTGCAATTGCTCGGAAAGCGCGATATTGAGGCCGATGCCGATCACCGCCCACACCTGCTGATCGGGCGCGGTCGCGGTTTCGATTAGTATCCCGGCCAACTTGCGACCGCCATATAAAACGTCGTTCGGCCATTTCAACTGTACCGCGACACCAAAATCGGCCAGGGTCTCGGCGATCGTCACGCCAACCGCCAGCGGCAGCCCGACCAACGCCTGCAACGGCACGGAAAACGGCCACGCCAGCGAAAACGTCAAGGCCGCCGACGGCGCGCTGAGCCAAGACCGGCCGGCTCGGCCGCGGCCAGCGGTTTGCATCTCAGCGGCCAGCAGAGTCGGCGCCGTCAGCGCTGACGGCGATTTGCCGCTGACGTTGTCGGCAGCAACCCGCGCCAAAAGATCAGCATTGGTGGAACCGGTTGCGCCCACCACTTCAATCCGGCAATGTTCTGCATGGTGCCCGGCAAATGCAGCGACGCGCGCCGCCGAAAGCGGCGCAGCGGGAGAATGTGAAGCAAAAGATTGGGTACTCATGCCGCGCATTGTAGCGGGATGCGGGTTGCGATGAAATGGGGTAGTCTGGCAGCAGAGGTTAGTTGGCGATCACTATCGATCAATGTGACGAATTTCAGGGATAAATTCAGGATTCGGCTTCGGATTTAAGCTCTCAGACTCTTTTTGCGCCGCACATAATAGTGCTTCTATCAATTCTCCCTTAAACTGACGCGATGCCGAATCCCGATTCCTCGACTCCTGTTCTTGACCTGACAGATAGCAACCTGATCGCCGCACGCGGCAACTGGCAGGTGCGCGCGTTGACGCAGCCAGGCGTGATCAAGGCGCTCGAGGCCCGGCTGAAGAGCCTGGCTGGGCGCGACGGGCTGCGCTGGGATCTGTCACAGATCGACAGCCTGGATCACATCGGCGGGCAATTGCTGTGGAACGCCTGGGGCAAGGCCCGGCCGCCGCAATTGATCGTCGCCCCGCAGCATCGCGATTTTTTCCAGCGCCTGGATGCCGCCGGTGCGTTGTCGCTGCCGCCCAAGCCGCCGCGACAACGGCTGTTCAACCGGATCTACGACATCAGTAACACGATGCTTGGCCACGTCTCTGGTTTCATCACGCTGCTGGGACAACTGGTGCTGGATTTCCTGCGCATGCTGAAGGTGCCGCATCGGGCACCCTGGAAAGAGATTTCCGCCAACATCTACCATGTCGGCTACCAGGCGTTGGGGATTACCGCACTGGTCGGTTTTCTGATCGGCGTGGTGCTGTCCTTCCTGTCGGCGCAACAGCTGCACACCTTCGGCGGCGACATCTACCTGGTCAACATCCTCGGCATGAGCATTATCCGCGAGCTGGGTCCGCTGCTGGCAGCGATTCTGGTGGCCGGGCGTTCCGGTTCGGCCATCACTGCGCAGCTGGGCGTCATGCGCGTCACCGAAGAACTCGATGCAATGCTGGTGATGGGCTTGCCGCACGGGTTCCGGCTGATCCTGCCGCGGGTGCTGGCGTTGTTGCTGGCGATGCCGCTGCTAGTGATCTGGACCGATGCGATTGCGTTGATCGGCGGCATGGTAGCGGCGCAGCTGCAACTCGGCCTGTCGCCGACGTATTTTCTGCAGCAATTGCCGAATGCGGTGCTGCTGCCAAATTATCTGATCGGCCTCGGCAAAGGTGCGGTGTTCGGCGGCCTGATCGCAATGGTGGCTTGCTACTTCGGCCTGCGCATTGAACCCAACACGGAAAGCCTCGGCCACGGCACCACCACTTCGGTGGTCAGCGCGATTACCATCGTGATCGTCGCCGATGCGGTGTTTGCCATCATTTTCAGCGGTGTGGGGTTCTGATGGAAAAGACGCAACAACAGACAAAACAACAGACGCCGCTGAAGGCTCAGGCAATTATTGAGGTCGACAAGCTGTGGACCCAGTTTGGTCAGGCCGTGATTCATCAAGATCTGGACCTGACTATCAATAGCGGCGAAATCGTCGGCCTGGTGGGTGGCTCGGGCTCTGGCAAGACCACGCTGGTGCGGCAGATGCTGGGCCTGAACCGGCCCACCAAAGGCAGCGTGAAGGTGTTTGGCGTTGACGTCAGCACGGCCAATGTCGATCAGATGTATGCGCTGCAAAATCGCTGGGGCATGCTGTTTCAGCAAGGCGCGCTGTTTTCTGCGCTGACAGTGCTGGACAATGTGGCATTGCCGATGCGCGAGCTGCGCGCGCTGCCGGACCGGCTGATCCGCGACGCCTCCCTGCTGAAGTTACAGATGGCGGGCATCGGCCCCGAGCATGCGTTAAAGATGCCTGCCGATCTGTCGGGTGGCATGACCAAGCGGGTGGCGTTGGCGTTGGCGTTGGCGCGGGCGTTGGCGCTGGAACCGGAACTGCTGTTCCTTGATGAGCCGACCGCCGGGCTGGATCCGGCATCATCGGCGGCCTTCGTCGAGCTGCTGCGCTCGCTGCACAAAGACATGAAACTGACCGTCGTGATGATCACCCACGATCTGGAGCCGCTGCTGGCGCTGTCGACCAAAATTGCGGTGCTGGCAGACAAGCATGTTATCGCCTACTACACGCCGGAGAAAGTGATGAAAGTGCATCATCCGTTTATTGCTTCGTTTTTTCTGACAGCCCGCGATGCCGAGCACGATACTTGCGGCTGATCACTTGTGTGATGACACGGTCCGCTGGAGTAATGCATTACTGCGGACGCAACCAGAGGAAGTATGATGGAAAACAAATCGCATGCCCTGATCGCCAGGCTCTTCACCGTGATCCTGCTGGTGGCGGCGCTGCTTGGCGTCATGTGGTTCAATAGCGACCGCGTTGAACGGGTTCCTTACCAGATCGCCACCAAGCTTTCTGTGCCGGGGCTCAATCCGCAAGCGGACGTCCGCTATCGCGGTCTGGATGCGGGCAAGGTCGATTCGATCAGCTTCGATCCGAAGGTGCCGGGACAGATTCTGATCCAGATAAAAGTTAATCCGGATACGCCGATGACGCAATCCACTTTCGGCACACCGGGCTATCAAGGCGTCACCGGAATCGCCTACATACAGCTTGACGATGACGGCAGCAAGCCAGTCCGGCTGGACAGCAGCAAAAGCAATCCGGCGCGCATCGAATTACGCCCCAGCCTGTTTGACAACCTGCAAAGCAAGGGTGCAGCAATTCTGGCGCGCGCCGACGAGATGGTGAGCAAGCTCAACAACCTGCTCGATACCGACAACCAGAAAACCATGGTCAAGGCATTCAGCGACATCAGCGCCACCGCAGTTGCCTTCCAGGCGATTCCTCAGCAAATCACGCCGACCTTACGCCAGTTGCCGGCGCTCGCCGGGCAGATGAACCAGGCGCTGAAATCGATCACTGCACTATCCGACAACATGACCACGCTAAGCAAGAGCCTCAATACCCTGAGCGCAAGCTTGCAGGGGCCTGACGGTGCGGTGACGAATTTGTCGGGCGCCGCACAAAATATCGGCTCAGTGGTCAGCGGCTTGCAATACGATACGCTGCCGCGTTTCAATACGCTGGCTGACGAAACACGTTCGACGATGCGCTCGCTGAACCAGACCCTGGATCATTTAAACCGGCAGCCGCAAAGTATTCTGTTCGGCAGCCAGGGCCTGCCGCCCGGGCCTGGGGAAACCGGCTTTGTCGCCCCAGGCCGCTGAAGCGTTGCCGATGCAGCGCAACGCCGATAACAACGCATGCTTTAACCCAGAAGGTACGCCATGAGCACTATGCCAAGAATCCTGTCGTCGATTGCGGCCATCGCCCTCATCGCCGGCTGCGCCAGCCGGGCCGAGACGCCGCTCCAATACGACCTGGGCCAACTGCCGGCCGCGACAGCGAATGCAACGAATGCAGCGAATGCAGCTACTACAGCGGCGACCGGCGCCGGGTTGCCGCCGATCAGCCTGGCCGATGTGAATGCCCCGGCCTGGCTCGACAACACCATGATGTTTTTCCGCCTGTCCTACGCCAACCAACAGCAGCCGCGGCCCTACGCCAACAGCCGCTGGACCATGCCGCCGGCACAGTTATTCCAGCAGCGCCTCAAAGCGCGTCTGGCGCAAGCCGGCGGCGCCGTGCTGGCGATGTCGGATGCGGCGCTTAACGTACCGCTGCTGCGCATAGACCTGGACGATTTCACGCAAACCTTCGATACCCCAACCCACAGCCAGGCCACGCTCCAGGTGCGCGCCTCATTGTTCAACGGCCGCCAGCTAGTGGCGCAACAGAGTTTCAGCAGCCAGCAGCCCAGTGCCGATGCGGCCGGTGCGGCACGGGCGCTGGTCTCTGCCAACGATGCGGTGATCGATAGCATGATGCGCTGGCTGGCAACTGTAACGCCGAAAAAACAATGACAGAAAAACTGGAGCAAGCGCCGGACCGGAGCAGCGCCGCCTCCTCGTTTGCGCGTATCAGTCTGGCGATTTATCTGTTGTTGATCGTGTATGCCAGCTGGTATCCGTTTGCCGGCTGGCGCGATCTCGGCCTGTCGGCGTTTGCTTACCTGAAAGCGCCGCTGCCCCACTACTGGACGGTGTTCGATGTCTGGACCAACGTCGCCGGCTATCTGCCGTTCGGCATGCTGGTGGTGCTGGCGCTGCCCAGATCGCGGCGCTGGCCGGTGTATTGGACGATCCTGCCACCAACCGTGGCAGGCATCCTGTTTTCCGGCACCATGGAAGCGGTACAAACCTTCCTGCCGACGCGGGTCGCCTCCAACCTTGATCTCCTCACCAACAGCGCCGGGGCCCTGCTCGGCGCCGTGCTGGGGGCCTTGCTCAGGCCGCGCTTCGGCCCCGGCAGCCGGTTGCTGCAACTGCGCGAACACTGGCTCAACCGCGAAGCCAGCCAGGGCATGGTGGTGGTCGCATTGTGGCCGCTGGCGCAAATTTATCCACTCAGTCATCTGTTCGGCTTCGGCCAGTTCACGTCAATACTGTCCGGGTGGTTATCCGATCTGCTGGAACAACCGGTCGATCTGCAAGGCTGGATCACCAACTACGTGCAATTCACCGCCGCCCAATACTGGCTCACTGAAACCATCATTACGGCCTGCGGACTGAGCGGCGCAGCGCTGACATTTCTGATTCTTCTGCGCAAGCAAGCGCCAAAAGTGCAATTGACGCTGCTGTTGATATTTGCCACGCTCATGGCCAAGACGCTGGCGACCGCGCTGCTATTTGCGCCGGACAATGCTCTGGTCTGGCTGACGCCGGGATCTTTCGGCGGCCTGCTGATCGGCGCTCTGATGCTGGGCGGGCTGGCATACGCACCGCAACTGGCGCAGCGGCGGCTGGCTGGGCTGTGCCTGATCATTACTTTGCTACTGGTAAATATCATGCCGGACAATCCGTATTACATCGAAACCCAGCAAGCCTGGAGCCAAGGCAAATTCCTGAACTTCAACGGTGTGGCGCAATTCCTGGCTCTGCTGTGGCCGTTTTGTACACTGTGGTTCCTGTTTCATCCATTGCATCGGCGGCGCGCCAATGGCAAAAACGCCTCGCAGGAGTCCAGATAACAGAGAAGAATCACGGCGACTACTGAAACGAAAATCACGCCAGTGTATGATCTCAGCATGAGCCCTGCGCTTGATGCCTACATCTGATGCCTGCATCTGATGCCGGCATCGGCGCCAACCATCCCAACATTCCGTCATGAGCGATAAACCCTACTACGAGCACCACGTATTCTTTTGTCTGAACCAGCGCGCCCCCCCGGCGAACGGGTCTGCTGCGCCAACAACGGCGCGCAAGCGGCGCAGGAGCACGCCAAGCGCCGCGTCAAGGAACTCGGTCTGGCCGCTGAAGGCAAGGTGCGGATCAACAAGGCCGGCTGCCTGGAACGCTGCGAAGAAGGCCCGGTGCTGGTGATCTACCCGCAAGGCACCTGGTACACCTACGTCGACAATCAGGATATCGACGAAATCATTGATGTCCATCTGGTTGGCGGAAAAATTGTTGAGCGCTTGAAAATTTAACGGCAAGAATCTAATCGCAAAAGCAACCCTGGGATCGGCAAGTTTTCTGCCCGCGCGCTGCCGCAACAGAGCGCTGAAAGGCAGTAACCAAAGGCGGCGGCGGACTTGCCCAACCTGGCGCAACGCTTGAATGACAACGACATTCCAGCTCTGCCGTAACCCAATACCACATGACCAATCCATCCTATCCAATGAACGCCCAAACCCAACCTTTCTTCATCACCGGCGCGGTCGGCCAACTCGAATGTGCGCTCGACCGGCCCGATCCCGATACCTTCGCCACACCGCGCGGACTGGCGCTGGTAGCGCATCCGCATCCGCTATTCGGCGGCACCATGGATAACAAGGTAGTGCACACGCTGGTGCGCGGTTTCCTGGCACTGGGCTATGCGACAGTGCGCATGAATTTTCGCGGCGTCGGCAAATCCGCAGGCGTACATGACGAAGGCCGTGGCGAGACCGACGACATGGCGCTGCTGCTATCCAATATGCGCCGGCAATATCCCGATTTGCCGCTGGCGCTCGGCGGCTTTTCGTTTGGCACTTTCGTGCAATCGCAATTGCAGCAGCGCCTGATCGAAGCCGGGACGGCGGCCGAACGACTGGTGCTGGTCGGCAGCGCGGCCGGCAAATGGCCGCTGCCGACCGTGCCAGCCAACACCATCCTGATCCATGGCGAGCTGGATGAAACCATTCCGCTGGCCTGGGCGCTGGGCTGGGCGCGGCCGCAAGACATTCCGGTCATCGTGATTCCCGGCGCCGATCATTTTTTTCATCGCCGCCTGCAACATATCAAGCATCTCATGGCCGAAATGTGGCATCGCTGATAAGTAGTCGGCATCGCCCCGGCATCGCCCGTGTCGAGTGCGATTGCATGCTTCTTGCAGCGTGTCATCGCCGACCGGGCAAGCGATGAGGCTATAATTAGGCAGCACGGCTGTTTGCCTGCCGTCTCCGCTTACTCATTTTTTCAACCATTCACGTCCATCAAGTTATCCAATATCCATATCGGCAATTAGATGATTTTGCTGGCCCTGACTTCATTACTCGATACTCCATGAAAAAAATACTCGCGGCGCTCGCTGCAACCATTCTCTCGCTATCCGCTGCCTTCGCGCAGACACTGCCGCCGCCGACCGTGGCCGCCAAATCCTGGCTGCTGCTCGATACCACCAGTAACCAGGTGGTCGCCGCCCAAGATCCAGACCTGCGTGTCGAACCGGCTTCGCTGGCGAAGATCATGACGGCGTATGTGATTTTCAGCGCGCTGCGCGACAAAAAGATCAGCCTCGATCAAATGGTGAACGTGTCGGTGCGCGCCTGGAAAGTCGACCCCAGCAGCTCGAAGATGTTTATCGATCCCGCCACCCCGGTCTCGATCAATGATCTGCTGTACGGCTTGATGGTGGTATCGGGCAACGACGCCGCAGTTGCGCTGGCGGAAGCCGTCGCCGGTACCGAGGATTCGTTCGTGGCACTGATGAATCACGAAGCCGAACGGATGGGCATGAAATCGACTCGCTTCGGCAATCCGCACGGTCTGCCGAGCGCCGATACTTACTCCACCGCACGCGACCTGTCGACACTGGCGGCACACGTGATTGTCGATTTCCCTGAGTTCTACAAGATCGACTCGACCAAGAAATACACTTACAACAAGATCACCCAGCCGAACCGCAACCGTCTGCTGTGGCTCGACCCGACTGTCGACGGCATGAAGACCGGTCACACCAGCAGCGCCGGTTATTCAATCATCGCCAGCGCCAAACGTCCGAACGCAGGCGGTGAGCGCCGTCTGCTGGCCGTCGTGATTGACACCGATTCCGACAGCATCCGCACCCAGGAAGCGCAAAAGCTGCTGAACTGGGGTTTCCAGAACTTTGATGCCGTCAAGCTGTACGCCAAGGGTCAGGCGGTCGACACACCGCAAGTCTGGAAAGGCGCCAAGAGCCAGATCAAGATTGGCTTCAACCATGACGTCTACGTGACCGTACCGAAGGGCATCGCCGACAAGATCAAGCCGGTACTGGAACGCACCGATCCGCTGATTGCGCCGATCCAGCAGAATGCCAAGGTCGGCACCCTGAAGGTCAACGCCGACGGTAAGACCATCGCCGAATTCCCGGTACTGGCGCTGGAAGGCGTCAACCAGGCTTCGATCTTCGGCCGCGCCTGGGATTCGATCCGCCTGCTGTTCAAATAAGCCGATACAACCAGCCTGAATCAACCGGTTCAAAAAATGACAGCTGCGGCTGTCATTTTTTTGCCGGGACGATCTGCAATCAACGCTTTTAGCGATCCATACGTAAAAAAGATGCGCGCCTGATAAATAGTTACATCATCTCCTGATCAACAAATCTTTTAAGATCATGCAATGCTGGCAGCAGGACAGTATCCGCATAGCGACACCCGGTGTGCTCGATCCTCTTTTGCAATATTTTGTCTGCCATCTCTGGGTCATGCCCACCACCGTTTATCAATGCGTGGTGCATTGGGCCATATCCGGCGGGCCAAGCGCTCATGCCGGGAAAAGAATTGCGCATGGCCTGCAGAATCTGCATGCCGGAATAATCCAGATCTCCCCAGAACCAACTCGGAAAGGTGCTTTCCTGATACAACCAATTGGCAAATTCTGTTGTGGCCGATGGTGACACATCACCCTCCCACGAAAAATACAAAGAGCTGCGAGAGCGAGTGCGCAAACGCTTTGCACTACCCTTGAAACCCGCTGAAAAAACCAATGCCAAACCGTCGAATCGTGCATCATTCGACTTGATTGCCAGTTCAAAAGTGGTTTGATTTTCGATGAACAGCACACCTTGATATCCTTGCGGCGGCAAGAAGATCTGCAATTGCACCGGCATCGGCGGGAAAGGACATTCATCCAGACCAAGGATGACGGCGATCATTTTTTGCCTGCTTAGCGAATCCAGTAGCTTGGAATGGTCGCTGAATAATTTACTGGACACTTCTCTCAGCAACAATGGCTCCGACGCCAACTCAAACAATCCGTTTAATCGCAACACCACTGCCTCCGCAGGCTCTCCGGCGATTTCAATCAAATAGCTGGATACAGCTTTCTTGACCTCATCGGACGCATGCAAGTGCTGCTGCACAGCGATACGCCATTGTTCTTTCGCACTCACCACCCTTTGTGGCCGTTTTGTCGCCTCGCGCAGTTTTAACGCATCTAATGCAACCCATCTTGGCTTGCGCTCATAGGGCGCTTGCGGCGATTTGGGCATGTCCAGTTTGATCTCAAACCACCCTTGCTGCGCCAACCACTCCACATTTGACCAAAGCTGCTCTCTATCGCCTTCCAGTTCGGCGCCATAGAATGCGGGCCAGTTGCGGCGATTTAATTTAAAGTCCCGAACACTTTTCTGTCCCGCGGCCTCTTCGTTATCGAGATGATCCACAAGTTTATGCAATAACTGCAACATCTCCGTCGATTCCAGCCACCTCGGCACACTCATGCCGTTGCCTGCTCAGCAGCTTCAAAATTCATCTGCGCCTGTTCGCGCACCTGAGCGCGCCGCAATTCCCACAATTCACGCAGCTTGTCCGAGCGCAGCTCACGTTCGTCCGATTCCGACACGAAACCGACTTCGCCATTGCCGTCAGCGACAGTGCGGCTGAAGCTCCATTCGCGTGAAAATTCCGGTTTGATGGCGCCGGCGTGCTTGGTCGGCATCGCGCAGATCAATTGCATGCCGAGGTGGTCGCGCAAAAATTTCAATACATCGCGCGCGGCCTTCGTCCATTTTGGCAAACGATTCATCGTTGACCAGCAGATGCAGGCTGGGGCCTTTTTCGAAGCGCTTGAGACGGTTGGTGACCACCGCCGAGTGGATGATGTAGGCCGGCGTCTCCAGCTGGCCGCCAGAGCCGGCGCGCCATTCCGACAGACGCACGTGGGAACCGGTATCGGATTCCTTATAGATTTCGTAGCGCCGGTAGTTGCGATAATCGGCCACCCGTTGCAACTCCTTGACGGCCTTGTCTTCATCGTCTGAGAGCAGCAATTGCACCAGATGATCGCGCACCTGACAGTCTTCTGCGCTGAGGCCGGGGCCGGAGAACAGGCTGCTGTTTTCCTGTTTATCGGACATTTCCGAGGTGGCGCAGAAGAAGTCGTAATACGCCTTGAATTCGGGAATCCATTCCGACCAGTCGATGCGGAATTTATCGGTGCCGAACTTGAGCTTGTCGAGTTCAATGTTGAGCGTTTTCAAGGTGCGCACGCCGGTATCGACAGCGTTGCGGATCTCGTAGCAGAACTGCTTGGTGAAGACATCGTTGAACGACGATTCGGCAGTGCGTAACTATTCCAAATTCTTGATCAGGCCGATGTCCTTCTGGCGCCTCAGCTGCGCCTGAGTGCGTTCCTGCAACGTCACCATCATGGTGTACAACGGCGCGAAATCGCCGTCACGCAAATCATCCCCCTGCGCGAGGTCAAAACGCTCGTCGACGCGGGCATGGGCATGGTATTGGCCAAGCGCATTGCGCGCATCGCCATAAAGTTGCCAGCTAAGCGCGCTATGTTTAGCGACGTTGCTGGATGCCTGGGCCGGCGTATAGCTTGCCTCATTGACCCAAGCGGCGACTTCATCGGTGAGTGCGGTGAACGACAGGCTGCCGTTGACGATGCACAAGTCGCGCAGTTTTGCGGTGTCGTTATCGACCCGGGTTTGCTTGCCGCTCATACCCTGGCTGAGTTTGGTGATCGTGTTTTGATGGCCCTGTATGGCTTTTTCGTGACCGCCAATGTTTTTGCTGCAAGCGGTCTTGCGCGCTTCCAGGCTGGCGATTTCGGCGCTCAACGCTGCGGCCTCGTCTTCCAGCTTGCTGACTTGCGTCAGATCCAGCCGGCTCAGATCCTGACGCGCAGCATCGAGGTCGCGCACCAGGCTGGCAAGGTCGTCAATTGCGGCAAAGGATGGACATTGCAACTGCCCCATCAGTGCCAGCGCGCCTTGCAGTTCGCGCAACTGGGCGCGCAATTGCGTCAGTTCTTGTTCGGCCTGGGCATGTTCTTGCTCGGCCCTTTGCCGGGCCAGACGCTTGGCTTCCTGGCCGAACACCAGCAGATCGGTATCGGCGGTAAACATGGTCCGCGCGCCGCTGCCTTTGCCGTCCTTGGTGAGGCCACGCGAGGTGTGGGGCAGCGCTTCGGTATCTGCCACTTTCACTACCTGGCCGAACTGTTCGTGCAGGTAGGCATGCGCAATCGGGTGTTCGGTGCTGAGTTCGTGCACGATCGAATCGCTCGGGGTTCTTTCGACCTTCAGATTTTTCAGGCATAAACTGCCTTGAATGACGTTTGCCCGCAGCCGCTTCTGACGCACGAAATCAATGGCCTTGCCTTCCCATGCCTGCTCCACCACCAGGTTGAAGCGGGCAGCGGCCAGGTAGCCTTCGATAGCGGCCTGCCACTCTTGCGACATCGGCTCGACCAGATCGCACAGTACCTGAGCCCGCGCCGCCGCGAGCTCACTGCGGAATTCCTTGAGCGCATGGCGGATATGCGCCGGATAGTCGGCCCCGCCTTCGGCCAGATTAGCTTTGCGCGAGGCGGCGTCTTTCTCGCGCCGCAACGCTTCATGTTCTGTATTGCGGAGTTGCGCGATTTACGTGTGCAGGGCTGAAACAAAGCTGTGTTCAGTGCCGGCCAGCGCGGCATGCAGCTTGCCCAGCGCGGCATCGACGCCTTCAAGGTCATTGACCAGCATCAGCGATTTCAGCACATCTACTTGATCGGCCCTGGCCAGTTCGGTAATGCTGCGCAGCTGCGTGGCAAGATCAAGCGTAGCGGCGGCTGACAACGCCAGCACCACCTGACGCGCGGCATCGGCAATCTCTTTTTGCGCCACTAGGATCTGCATGCCGGCGACGCTGCGGGCGGCGCTTTCCAGCTGCTGCGCGACCCATCCATTGTGCTGCAGAGAATGGAAGACCGTCTTGATCTTGCCGTCGCATTGCTCGATCCGATTCTGGATGCGGATCTTTTGTTCGGCCGCCGGAATCCCCATCATTTGCGCATGAATCTGCGTCAGGCTGCGGTTCTTGGCATTGCGCTCTTGCTCCAGCTGATCGACGGTTTCGGTTTCGTCGTCGATCAATGCCTGCAATCCGGCGATGGCCGAAGCAGCCGCTTCCAGCTGGCGCTGATCTTCGCGCAGCGCCAGCGACGACACCAGCAATTGCGACTGGCTGGCGGCCTGGTGCGCGCGCCGTCTCGGCCACCGTCTTGCTGAGCAGTTCCAGCCGCTTGACGTTATCGCTGAGGCGCTCGCCTTCTTTGCGCAGCTCATTGACCTGGCGCATCAGCTTGCTGATCTGGCCGATACGTTGCGACAGCTGGGTCGTATCGAGCTCCAGAATCTGGTGCTTGACCAGATCGTCGACGCTACCGATCGGCTTATGCGCGATCGACTGGCTCCAGGCGCGCGCGGCACTTTCCGCCTCGGCGAAGGAGACGGTTTTCTGGCCGCGAAAACGGCCATATAGCTGGCACAGGTATTCGCGCTTGCTATCGCGAAAATTGGTGACGCCGCGGTATTTTCCAGACAGATGACGCTCAATCTTTTCTACCGCCACCACGGCCATGCCGCCGTCGATTTCGGTCGAGGTCAGGTCGCCCAGTTGCAACGCCACGCCGTCGATGATCAACAACGCCAGCCGTTCCGATACCGGCTGACGTCGTTCGCCGGCGCCATCGACGCGTGCCGCAGCCGCCACCAGCGCGGTGAACTCGCGCCCCTCTTCGCCCTCGCTCGGCTTGAACACCGCAGCGACATAGCCATGCGCGCCGTTCGGCCGGGCGAACAGGTTATCCTCGGCGCCGACGATGTAAGACCACAGGCTGCGCTTGGTCTTGCCGTTGCGTGCGCCTTGGGTGGCTTCATCCTGGCCTGGGTTGTAGCTGAAAATATTCTGGTACACCGCCGTCATCACGGTTTGCAACACATCCAACATGGTCGATTTGCCAGAGCTGGTGGGCCCGGTCAGCAGCGTCATGTTACCCATCGGGTATTCCTGCGAGCGCAACGCCCCCCAGTTCACCATAATCAATTTATCCAGCTTCATTCGACGCTTCCCTCTGTCTGCGTTGCTTGCAAGGTATCTGCCTGTGCGTCATCCGCAGCACTCGGTAAATCGCCCTACCCCTGAGCTGCCGGCTCGGATTCCAGCGCGGCTTCCAGCATGTCGTCGCTGATGATGCCAAGGATGGTCGGGCGGATCGCCAGCAACGCGTCTTCGTCGTCCATCGAAAAATTGGCAGCCAGCCGAATCAGGCGATGCCGCTTGAGCTCATTGAGCAAGCGTTGCCTTTCGGCGCTGGTCGGCGGCAATGTGCGTTTTAACTGCGTCTGCAAGGTCGCCGATAATTCTTCGAAACGGGTCAGCACCTCGCCGCTATCGGTCAACCGGCTACCCCCTTCTGCCAGGCCCTGCTGGTACTGGAAACGCAGCGCCAATGCTGCCGCAACAAAGTCTGGCGAGAGCCGCGCGCGCAAGGCCGGCACCGGCTCCAGGCCGTCTTCCGGCAGGCCAGGCACTTCGGCGCCGGGTGCATACAAACGGAAAAATTCACCTTTCAGATTATGCTCAAGGCGGAACCCGCCGAGATGGAAATAATCGCTCAGACAGGCGTCAATGCGGCGCGCGTCGTCGTACAGACGCTGCTCGACGCCGTCTTCCTCGCGCACCATGATGCCGCTAGCGAACAGGCGCGCGACGATTTCACGGAAACGCTCCAGCGACAAACCGTGCAGGCTTAGCTGAGCATGCAATGCTTCATTCAGGGTCATGTTTCATCTCGATCAGGTAATCGTCGCCGGCATAGAATTCGTTCCATAGCTTACCCGGCAATTTTTGTACGGTCAGGCGCGGATCGCGTGCGCTGCGCACCGCTTCCACCACCTGCATGTTGTTGAGGACGTCGGTGGTCGTTGCTACCGGCAGCGTCGACAGCCGGATCGGCCGCTCGCGCAAGCGCAATTCGGCGCGCAGGCGCCGCACGATGTCGTCGTTGGACAGCGCAAAGGCATCGGCCTCGGCGCGATACATGGCCGCAGCCAGACGCGCCTCGCGAGTGACCTTGGGTTGCGCCGTGACGGTCAGGGCCTTGCGCCGCTGCGAGGCGCTGCGCAACTTGAAGGCAGCCGGATCAAGCAAGCGGATTTCGGCAGGCGCGATGGCGGCACCGAGCCGCGCCAGCAATCCATCCTGCGCCGCACCGCTGAGGCTGGCGGCGCGCTGCATATATACACTCATCGCCTTGATCAGTTGCGGATGCTTGGTGGTGCAAGCCGCTTCCACCATTTCCTCGATACGATCTAATACCCAGTCCAGCGTCGATGGCCCTTGCCGCTCCTGAACGGCCCAGCGGGCGATATCGTTAAGTTGCAATTCCAGCGCCTCGGCCTTCTCCGCCTCCAGGCTATGCAAGCGGGCGATAATATCGCGGATCGTGTGCCGATGCCGCTCGATGCTGTCGGCCGTGAGTTGTTTTTTGAATTCTTTTTCAAACCGGTCGAGAAACTCCAGAAAACCATCCCACGGCGTCTGCGAGGCTTCCAGCATCAAGCGCCGTACCAGTTCCTGGAAATAATCGACGCCTTCCGATAAATCGCTGATGACTTTTTCGGCATATTCATAGGCATCAATCAGATCGTAGGCATCGACATTGTCCAATGCTGCGTTGAGCGCGTTACGGCAACTGCGCACGTTGCGCTGGCGGGTGCGGGAAACACGCCGCTCAAGCGACCAGAAGGCCTCGGCGAATAATTTACCGGCGCGCGTAAAACGATAGGCGCTTACCAGTCCGGCCCGATCGCCAAACGTCTCCAGCCAACCATCCCTGAGCAGTGTGCGCAGCAGCGCATTAGTGCTTTGCTGGTAGTCTGTACCGTCGGGAATAAAATCGTCTTCGGCTACGCCGGCGACAGCAAAGTCTTCCTGTTGCGACCAGATCTGGCGTGCTTCCTGAAGCACCGGCAGTAACAGATCGCGCAAACCGTCGCGCGTCAGGTTTTGGCCATAATCGGCACTCGGGCCGTGCAGCCGCTCATACAATGCACGCACGCAGGCCTCCACAACACTGCGATATTTACTGGAGAGTGGCCGAAAAAAATGGAGTCGTTCCGCTTCAAAAAACAATGCAATTCGCCTTCAATAAAAACCAAGGCATGACTATATCGCCTTGCCACTGTTTATACGGGATGTTTTGGTTATCGTTGCAACGTTGCTTTTCCGCAACAAAGGCAGAAATTGGCTACAGTCATCATTAAAGCTTGCAAGATATTAACGATACATCCCGGTATTCGCAAATTTCCAACACCTTCAGCATTTCCGCTGCACCCGCAATACGTTTGGTATACCAATGCCGACCCATTTTTGTTTGCGAGGTATTCGAATGTCTTTCGCTTGTGGCGTCGATTTCGGCACGTCTAATTCGACGGTTGGCTGGAGCAGGCCGGGACACGATGCCTTGCTGCCGCTGGAAGACGGCAAGGTCACCTTGCCGTCGGTGGTGTTTTTCAACGCCGAGGATGAGGCCTTCAGCTTTGGCCGTGCCGCCCTCAGCGGCTACCTGACCGGCTACGAGGGACGCCTGATGCGCTCACTGAAGAGCCTGCTCGGCTCCAGCCTGATCGATGCTCAGACCGAAGTTGGCGGCCGTGCTTTGCCGTTCCGGGCGCTGCTGACCCATTTCATCGGCGAACTGAAAGCCCGCGCCGAAACGGCTGCCGGCAGGGAATTTGACAGCGTGGTGCTGGGCCGCCCGGTATTCTTTGTCGACGACAATCCGGCTGCCGATCAGCGCGCCGAAGACACGCTGGCCGAAATCGCCCGCTCGGTCGGCTTCAAGGATATCGCTTTCCAATACGAGCCGATCGCCGCCGCCTTCGATTATGAATCCACCATCACGCGTGAAGAACTGGTGCTGATTGCCGATATCGGCGGCACCGATTTCGATAAATACCTGAGCCTGTCGAGCGTGATGCCGATGCTGGGCCTGGGCAGCCGCCTGCGCAACAATAGCGAAGTACCGTCCAGCTACTACTTCAACCTGGCGACCTGGCACACCATCAATCAGATTTACACGCGCAAAGCGTGGCAGCAACTCAAGGATGTGCAACGCGAAACGCTGGAGCGCGACAAATTCGACCGTCTGCTCGATCTGGTCGAGCAACGCGCCGGTCATTGGCTGGCGTTGCAGGTGGAACAAGGCAAGATTGGCTTGTCCGATGCCGACACGATACAGTTGAGCCTGGATCGCATCGCCCCGCAGCAGACCTTGCAACTGACGCGTGAGCAGTTCAACGACAGCATCGGACATCTGGTCGGTTCGGTGGAAAACACTGTCAATAACCTGTTGCGCGACGCCGGTGTCAGCGCCGCACAAGTCGACACGGTGTTCTTTACCGGCGGCTCCAGCGGCGTGCAACTATTGCGCGACAAAATCGCCGCACTGGTGCCATCAGCAAAAGCGGTGGAAGGCGATCTGTTCGGCAGCATCGGCGCCGGCCTGGCGCTGGATGCAGTGCGCAAGTTCGGCTAACAGGTTCGGCTAACAATTCAGCTGCGTCACACCAAAGATACCGATGCTGGAATGCGGCCCGAACGGAATCACGTAATGCGCGTGGCAAACACCAAGCAGACCGGGGATCTAGCTACTGATGATCGCGGCGATCAAGCACGGCAGGATGTAATAATCAGATAATAATTATTACAAGATTATCAATGTTCTACCGACGGCAATAAGATTAATATGACTTTACCCGCTGCACGAAGTGAGCTTCCCCCGAAATTTAGTCTTCCATAGGTAACGTAAAATCAACGATCCTTTGGAAAGACCAGCAATGAAGAAGATACCAAAACAGATGTAC
>NZ_JBIIVN010000191.1:0-4344 GCF_044339385.1 Collimonas sp.
TGTATCAGGATGGTTGGATGTGTGATTTGGCATGGGAAGGGGCTAGGGATGAAAAACTAATGACTTCTTTGGCTAATTGTATAGATGATATTTTTCTTAATCTTAATTGTAATGCGAGCCGACAAATAATTGTCTATTTCTATATTCATACGTCTAACCCGGCCGCAGTCCCCGATGCCCACGCCCATTGGAAGTTGTAGCCGCCGAGCCAGCCGGTGACGTCGACTGCCTCGCCGACAAAATATAAGCCGGCGACTTGGTTGGACATCATACTCTGCTGCGATAGTTCCTGCGTGCCTACTCCGCCGAGAGTGACTTCGGCTTTGCGGTAACCTTCAGAGCCGCTTGGCTGGATGGTCCAACAGTTAATTGCATCGCCCAGGTTGCGCAGCAGGCGGTCGGGCGTATCTGCCAGGCGGATTGCGGGATCGAACTGGTTTGCTTCGATGATGCCGTGCGCCAGTCTGGTTGGTAGCCATTGCGCAAAAATGTTGCCCAAATTCTTTTTCACCGAGGTTTTGTCATCGATCAGTGTTTCCGCAACGTCGATATCAGGCAATAAGTTCAAGCGCAATGGCGTGCCAGGCTTCCAGAAGCTTGAAATTTGCAGGATCGCCGGTCCCGACAGGCCGCGATGCGTAAATAGCAGGTCTTCCTTGAATTCCCCGCGCGCCTTTTTTTCTCCGGTTTTAACTTCGACTAGCAGAGCGATTCCCGCTAGTGGCAAAAATGGTTGCCATGCTGCCGAATCGAAAGTCAACGGCACCAGTCCTGGTTGCGGCTCGATTATTCGTAAGCCGAACTGGCGCGCGATCCGATAGGCAAAATCGGTCGCGCCGATTTTCGGAATCGACAGGCCGCCGGTAGCAATGACAACTTTGCTTGCTAGAATTTCGCCGGCATTGGTGTCGATCCGGAACGCCTCTCCGCTCTTGCCGACACCGGCAATGTTGCAAGGCATGCGCCATTCAACACTGCCCAGACTGCACTCGGCCTTGAGCATGTCGATAATCTGTTCCGATGAATCGTTGCAAAACAGTTGTCCTTTATGCTTCTCGTGGTAGCCGATCCGATAGCGTTTTATCAGGCTGAGGAAATCTTGCGGGGTATAGCGCGCCAGGACGCTTTTGCAAAAATGCGGATTCTGCGACAGGAAATTCTGCGGACCGGCGTTGGTGTTGGTGAAATTACAGCGTCCTCCGCCGGAGATGCGGATTTTTTCAGCCAGCTTGCTGGCATGATCGATCAGTATTACTTTCTTCCCACGTTGGCCGGCAACCGCAGCACACGTCATGCCGGCGGCACCAGCGCCAATCACGGCGACATCATATTGTTTTTGCATCGATCAGTTAATTATTTATTTGCTATGTTAGATACACGTTATTGGAAATATGGCGGCGGTTGGTGTCCCATCCAAAGTTCCGATGACAGTCGCATCATGTCGTTGAGCGAACCGCGCTCGGCAAATGTCTGGCGCAGCCAGTTCGCATCGCTGAGCTGTCCTTCGGCCATAAGACGCAAGCGTTTCAGGGCCAGTTGTTCGGCATCGTTCTGAGTATACCTTTGTAAGTCCTGTAGATGACTCAGCAAATGCTCGTGGATCGGCAGTTTTGAGGAATCCTCCGGACGATTGCCATGTAGCGCGATCGAACCGTGCAAGCCGTAGCGGCTCGCTTCGAAGCGGTTGTATTGATAGAGCAGGTAAAAATCATTGGTGATGACGAACGGTCTCTCTGTCAGTATCCAGCGTGCGAGTAATTGCGCGTAGCAGCCCAAGTGTGCGGCGTGTTCGATAGTAAGCGGCGTATCGCACACCCGGATTTCGACAGTGCCGTATTCCGGTTTGGGGCGGATGTCCCAGTAAAAATCCTTCATGCTGCCGATGATGCCCATACGCAGCAACTCATCGTAATACGTTTCGAAATCGCTCCAGCGAGTCAGCGTCGGCGCGGTCCCTGACAAGGGAAAGGCGCGCACTACATTGCTGCGCGAAGAGTCGAATTTGGTGTCGGCACCCTGGTAAAACGGCGATGCAGCCGACAGCGCGATGAAATGTGGCACGAAACGCGAGAGGGCATGGGTCAGATACAAGGCGTCGTCGCCGTTCGGCACGCCGATATGGATGTGCTGGCCGAATACGGTGAATGTTTTGGCGAGGTAACCATACTTCTCGTGCAGGTAGTGGAAGCGTTCGCTCGGCGTGATGCGCTGCTCATTCCAGTGCTGGAACGGATGCGCGCCGCCGCCGGAGACGTCGATGTTGAGGTATTGAGCGCCGCGGTTGAGTGCCGCGCGCAGGCCTTTCAACTCCTCGATCAGATGATCGACCCGGGTGTGTACATCCGAATTCAACTCGATCATGCCCTGCGTCATCTCCAGCTTGATCTGTTTTTGCAGATCGCGCGGTTCAATCCAGGTCAGCAAGTCGACCGCGTCGCTGGCCAGATTGTAGTTGCGGCGATTGACTAGTTGCAACTCCAGTTCGATGCCCATGGTAAACGGGCTCGAGCTGGTGAATGGCAAAACTTCTTGCGACGCCGGTTCGGCAAGGGCGGTATCGATTTCGGTATCGTCGATCATGGTCTTATCCTTCATTCGCGTCCACTTTCACCTGATTTGATCAAGGCGAATTGAGTGGCTATCGGCCCCAGTAATTCCAGTACGATGAGGCAGCCTGCCAACAGCGGCAATACATCCGCGCTGGTGTTGGGGTAGAGATATGCGGTGGTTTGCATCAATCCCAGTCCGGCCTCCGTCATCGGTAACGTGCCCAGTGTAATGAGTGCCGCCTGTTTCCATTTCATCTTGGCAAAGTGCGCGAAGGCGAAGACGCCGCAAGCCATGGCCAGGAAGCGTGCCGCAATCAGCACTGCCACCGAGGCTCCAACCAGTGACAGGTCGGACAAGCGGATCGAGGCGCCGATAGTGACAAACAGCATCACAATGAACAGTTCGTTGGCGACGCCAAATT
This sequence comes from Collimonas sp., assembly GCF_044339385.1. Classification (NCBI taxonomy): domain Bacteria; kingdom Pseudomonadati; phylum Pseudomonadota; class Betaproteobacteria; order Burkholderiales; family Oxalobacteraceae; genus Collimonas; species Collimonas sp. The sequence goes on from NZ_JBIIVN010000191.1 coordinate 2,972, forward strand.
CCAGTTCCATCAAGTCGTACTGGTGATCCAGGTTTTTTGACATGATGGCAAAGATCAGCATCGTCAGCAATATCGGCAACTGCAGGGCATGGGCAGCGCCGATTGCCAGCGTGATTACCGCGATAACAAGCACGAATTGGCGGCTAGGCTGACGGCCCAGCAGCCGCGCCAGCGGCATCATCAGCCGATAGGTCAGGTATGCCAGCACCAGTGAGCCGCACAATGAATACAGTGTGTGAGCAAACAAGGTGCTGAATGGAGCGGCACTTTCATTGGCGATCACCGGCAATAATGCGTAAGCGGCCAGTAATGCGACAAAATTATTCAGTGCAGTCATGGCAGCCAGGCGGCGCGTCACTAGTCCTTCGGCCTTGAGATCGCGCACCACCACCATCACTACCGCCGGTGCAGTGGCAATTGCCAACACGCCGCCAAGCAACGCCAGCACACGTGAAGTGCCAAACCAGATCAACGCGCCGCTGACAAATGTGAAGCACAGTACGGCACTGAAGATAACGGTAGCCAGCAGCCATTTTTCGCGGCGCAGCCAGCCGATATCAACATAGCGCCCCAACTGATATACCACCAGAGCCATTGCCATGTCTGCGAAAATATTGGCCAGCTTGAGCACATCATTGGACAGCAGGTCGAGGGCGCCCACGCCAAGTATGAAACCCACTATCAGGTAACCGGTGATGCGTGGAAACCAGGGGTTTTTTGTCACGATGTGGCCGCCCACCAGCCCGAATAGCAGCAAGCTGCCAAACAGTAACAGCGCATTCCATTGGATAGGCTGTGCTAGTGCAAAGGGCGGAAGAGTCCAATCCATGGATCCTCCAGAAAGTTAGTTTTGCGACGCTGAAGCGACGTCGCAGGATGCCGCATTGGCAGATGGATGGTGTTTTGCGGAACTAGCTGTCAATTATATCGTTAAGCTCGGCCTCCTTGGCTTGATTGCGTTTTGATTTGCGATGCGCTGTCGACGCTACCGAGTTCGCTCCATTTGTACAACCGTGCTGGTTGTTTGTGTTGTTGCTTATCCTATTATCCTAGTCAGTTACAGGTATGTATTTTTTTGATAATTATTGAGTGTTGCGAGATCGATAATATAGGGTCTTTTTTTGAGGGACGCTGAGCAGTTCGTCAGCCTTTGCTTAAATTAGTTCCCTTTAGCAATCAGGTTTGCCTATCTGCAGAATGAGATTGTGAGGATTGTGCGTACAGAGCTTTACAAACAGCAAGGCACTGTGAGCTTCCCCCGAAATTTAGTCTTCCATAGGTAACGTAAAATCAACGATCCTTTGGAAAGACCAGCAATGAAGAAGATACCAAAACAGATGTACACGGCGGAGTTCAAGGAGCTAGCCGTGCAA
>NZ_JBIIVN010000192.1:0-4341 GCF_044339385.1 Collimonas sp.
GACACCTCGACAATATTTGCAAGAAATTGAATAGAAATATTCCATGTTCTTGCAAATTCCGCAACCGCTTTTGAGGCATCAGGCCCCGCCAACATTGGGGGGATGGGGTTGTTCAGGGGCGACTACAGAGCTAAACCAGCTGTCAGAACTGATCCTCTGTCAACGCCATGACGCCACTACTGCCTTCGACAATAGAGACGCGGTAAGCATCTGCTTGGGACAGGATGTGATCGGCAAAGAAACGCGCGGTGCCGATCTTGGCCTGATAGAAGCTGACATCGCCTCCACCAACTTGCAGTTTTTGCAGAGACACAAGTGCTGCGCGCCCCAGTTGCCAGCCGCCCAGCACAATGCCGGCCAGCTTCAGGTATGGCACACTGCCGGCAAATACGCCCTTGATGTCGCTCTTCAGATTATCGACCACATAGGTGACGACCTGCTCCAGCGCATCGGCACCGCGCGCCAGTTGCTTGCCAATAGCAACCAAGTCAGCAGAACCACTCGCAGCCAGCTGCGCCTGGGTGGCACGGACTTGGGCAACGATGCCCCGTGCCACCGCGCCACCATCACGTGCGGTCTTGCGGCCGATCAGGTCGTTGGCTTGGATCGCTGTGGTGCCTTCGTAGATCGTCAGGATCCGCGCATCGCGATAGAACTGTGCCGCACCGGTTTCTTCGATGAAGCCCATGCCGCCATGGATCTGCACGCCGGTGGACGCCACATCGATCGACATTTCGGTGGACAAGCCCTTAACTACCGGCACCATATATTCATAGAACGCCTGATTCGACTGACGACTAGCCGCGTCGGGGTGATGATGCGCAGCATCGTGGGCGGCGGCAGTCACATAAGCCAGCGCCCGCGCTGCTTCGATCTGCGAACGCATACTCATCAGCATGCGCCGCACATCGGGCTGATGGATGATCGTCACGGCTCCGGCGGAGCCAGCAAGGTCGCGCGACTGCACCCGATCCTTGGCATAGGCTACGGCTTTTTGATAAGCACGTTCGGCGACACTGATACCTTGAAGACCAACCGCAAAACGCGCAGCGTTCATCATGATGAACATGTATTCGAGGCCACGATTTTCCTGGCCGACCAAAGTACCGACGGCACCGCCGTGATCGCCGAACTGCAGCACTGCGGTAGGGCTGGCCTTGATACCCAGTTTATGCTCAATCGATACGCAATGGACATCGTTGCGGGCACCTGGCGTGCCATCGGCATTGACCAGGAATTTCGGCACGATGAAAAGTGAAATCCCTTTGACGCCCTCCGGCGCATCAGGCGTGCGAGCCAACACCAGATGAACAATGTTCTCGGCCATATCATGCTCGCCGTAGGTAATATAAATCTTGGTGCCGGAAATCTTGTAAGTCCCGTCATCCTGCGGCACCGCGCGAGTGCGCACCAGCGCCAGATCGGAACCGGCTTGCGGCTCAGTCAGATTCATGGTGCCGGTCCACTTGCCCGACACCAGTTTTTCCAGGTAAATCTGCTTCTGCTCATCGCTGCCCGCGGTGAGCAACGCTTCGATGGCGCCGTCGCTCAATAATGGGCACAACGCAAACGACAGATTAGCGGCATTGAGCATCTCAATGCAGGGGGTAGCGACCAGCTTCGGCAAACCTTGGCCACCGAACTCAACGGGATGCTGAACACCTTGCCAGCCAGCTTCAGCAAACGCCTTGAATGCCTCCTTGAAGCCTTTACTGGTGGTGACATGTCCATCATGCCAATAGCTCGGCTCCCGATCGCCGGCGTAATTCAGCGGAGCGACTACTTCACCACAAAATTTGGCATTTTCCTGCAATACCGCTTCCACGGTTTCCGGGGTCGCATCCTCGCAACCCGGCAGTGCATTGACCTGCGCCAGGCCGGCCAATTCATTCAGGACAAACAACATGTCTTTCAGTGGGGCGACATAACTCATGACCTACTCCAAAAAATCGGGTGGTAAAACCAAGGCCCCGAAAAACCGCTGCCGACGTTGCAACTTCGGCACGAGAAGCAGCGCCGCAAAATAATAGGTAAGCATCACAGCATCGAACCGACAGCGTGCGGCAGGCGTTTCGAGACCTACTTTCAGGACCAATCAACGCCAACACTCGCCACTAGCATCGCAACCTTGTGCTTAGAAGCACGCTGCAACCCAAGGTATCGAAAAGCAATCGAGAAGATGCTTTTCAACGCCCGGCGACACCATGCGATACAGCTGAATTAGCCCAGTTCAGCTACCAACTGCGGGACGATATCGAACAAATCCCCAACAATGCCATAATCGGCTACCGAGAAGATCGGTGCTTCTTCGTCCTTGTTAATGGCGACGATCACCTTTGAGTCCTTCATCCCGGCCAGATGCTGAATCGCACCGGAAATACCAACCGCGATATAAAGTTGCGGCGCCACGATCTTGCCGGTCTGGCCGACCTGCCAGTCGTTCGGCACGAAGCCTGCGTCGACTGCGGCGCGCGAAGCACCCATCGCCGCGCCAAGCTTGTCGGCCAGCGGCTCCAGAATCTTGAAGTTTTCAGCAGAGCCCATACCGCGCCCGCCTGACACGATGCTCTTGGCGGCCGTCAGTTCAGGACGATCTGACTTGGCAAGTTCGCGCGAAACAAAGACCGATTTGCCAAAATCGGCGGCTGCAGCAATATTTTCCACAGTAGCAGAACCGCCTGCTGCAGCGGCATCAAACCCGGTAGTACGAACAGTGATGACCTTGATGGCGTCAGACGATTGCACTGTGGCGATGGCGTTGCCGGCATAGATCGGGCGTTCAAACGTATCCGGGCTATCGACCTTGGTGATTTCGGAAATCTGAGCGACATCCAGTTTAGCGGCCACGCGTGGCAGGATATTCTTGCCATAAGCGCTAGCCGGGGCCAGGATGTGGCTGTAGCCGGAAGCTAGCGCCAGCACTTGCTCGGCGACGTTTTCTGCCAGGCCGTCTGCGAAATAAGCGGCATCGGCGACCAACACTTTGGTCACGCCCGCAACTTGCGCGGCAGCCTGAGCGGCTGCCGCGCAGTTGCTACCGGCGACCAGCACGTGGACTTCGCCACCGCATTGGATGGCGGCGGTGATGGTATTGAGGGTACTGCCTTTTAACGAGGCGTTATCGTGTTCGGCGATGACGAGGGCTGTCATGGTGACTCCTGGTTGGTATATCGTGCGCCTGCAATCAACGGATGCAGCACGACGGATGGTTCTTTGATTGCCTAGGTTGAGGGCAGCAATCGGTTACAAGAAATCGGTTACAAGACCTTGGCTTCGCTCTTCAACTTGGCGACCAAGGTTGCCACGTCAGGCACCTTGATACCGGCACTGCGCTTGGCCGGCTCGACCACTTTCAAGGTCTTCAGGCGCGGCGCAACGTCGACACCAAGATCGGCCGGCTTGAATACGTCCAGCGTTTTCTTCTTGGCCTTCATGATGTTCGGCAGCGTCACGTAGCGCGGCTCGTTGAGACGCAAATCGGTGGTGATGATCACTGGCAGCGTCAAGGAGATGGTCTCCAGGCCGCCGTCGACTTCACGGGTGACAGTAACCTTGCCGTCTTCCAGCACAACCTTGGAAGCGAACGTCGCTTGCGGCCAACCCAGCAGTGCAGCCAGCATCTGGCCGGTCTGATTGCAATCATCGTCAATGGCCTGCTTGCCGAGGATGATCAGTTGCGGCTGCTCCTTATCTGCGACTGCTTTGAGCAATTTGGCAACCGCCAGCGGCTGCAAGTCGGTTTCGGCTGTATCGACCAGAATGCCGCGATCAGCACCGATCGCCATTGCGGTGCGCAGGGTTTCCTGAGATTGCGTGACACCACAGGAAATTGCGATCACTTCCGTGACCTTGCCGCCTTCTTTCAGACGCGTGGCTTCCTCAACAGCGATTTCGTCAAACGGATTCATCGACATCTTGACGTTAGCAATGTCTACGCCGCTGCCGTCCGATTTGACCCGTACTTTGACGTTGTAGTCGACGACGCGCTTGACTGGTACTAGTACTTTCATCGTTATGCCTTTTATTAAATAAAGAAATCTGAATTGACGTTAACGTAAATCTTAATTAGGAATTATAAGAGGGAAGCTCAGTTATATCGACACTCCAAACCTGATTTGGTCGGATGATTGGCAAACCACGCAACAAATACGGGTAAATCTTGTGCGCAGGATGCGCAAGACTGGTATTGGGGCCGGGTGCCATCCCAGCCAGTCCTGAGCTTCCCTCGATTTTTCGTCTTCCAACAGGTGGCTTTTATGCCGCCTGTTTTTCCTGATGTTGCTCAGTGAGCCAGTCATCTAAATACTGGCAGGGTGAACGATAGCCAAGCGTCGAATGCTG
>NZ_JBIIVN010000193.1:0-4337 GCF_044339385.1 Collimonas sp.
TGCCGCGGCGCGAGACGATCATGGAAGTAGTACGCTTGTTGCTGCGTGTCTTCTTACCCTTAGTCTGTTGACCCCATGGCGAAACTGGATGACGACCAGCTGCGGTCTTGCCTTCACCACCACCGTGAGGATGGTCAACCGGGTTCATGACCACACCGCGAACGGTAGGACGAACACCACGCCAACGCATCGCACCCGCTTTACCGATCTTGCGCAGGCTGTGTTCGGCATTGCCGACTTCACCTACGGTAGCGCGGCATTCGATGTGCACACGGCGAACTTCACCGGAGCGCAAACGAATCTGAGCATAAGTACCTTCACGAGCCATCAACACAACGCCGGCACCGGCGGTACGGCCCATTTGGGCACCCTTACCAGGCAGCATTTCGACGCAATGCAGAATTGTACCGACCGGAATATTACGGATCGGCAGGCAGTTACCAGATTTGATCGGCGCTTCCGAGCCGCTCATTACCTGATCGCCTACAGCCATGCCCTTAGTGGCGATGATGTAGTGGCGTTCGCCGTCGGCGTAGCACAACAGAGCGATATTCGCAGTGCGGTTTGGATCGTATTCGATACGCTCCACTTTCGCTGGAATACCATCCTTGGTGCGCTTGAAGTCGATCAGGCGGTAATGTTGCTTATGACCACCGCCGATGTGACGAGTAGTGATATGACCGTTGTTGTTACGACCGGCTGTTTTGGACTTCTTCTCAACCAGGGCAGCAAATGGACGGCCTTTGTACAGGTCGGGATTAACGACCTTGACCATGCCACGGCGACCCGGCGAGGTTGGCTTAACTTTAACGAGTGCCATTATTTAGCCTCCTCGGTGAAGTTGATCTCTTGACCCGGCTTCAAGCATACGAATGCGCGGCGGGTATGGTTGCGGCGACCCATGGTCTTGCCGCTACGCTTTTGCTTACCCTGGCGATTGGCAACTTGCACCGATTCAACCTGAACTTTGAAGAGCAGTTCGACAGCAGCCTTGACTTCCAGCTTGGTAGCGTCTGGCGCGATACGGAAAACGACTTGCTCGTTCTTCTCCGCAACCAACGTTGCCTTCTCGGAAATTACCGGCGCCAGCAACACTTTCATCAAGCGTTCTTCGCTATGTTTAATTGCGTTCATGCCAGCATCTCCTCAATCTTCGCCAAAGCCAGCTTGGTGATCAGGATCTTCTTGTAGAACACAAGTGATACTGGATCAGCATGACGTGGCTCACAAACCAGGAAGCCTGGCAGGTTACGCGACGCCAGCAACAGGTTTTCTTCCAGATTGTCGGTAATCACCAACACGGAATCGAGACCCATGGTCTTCAGTTTTTGCGACAGCAACTTGGTCTTTGGCGCTTCGACCGAGAAATTCTCGACGACCGACAAACGACCTTCGCGTGCCAACTGCGACAGAATCGAGCAGAGACCTGCGCGATACATCTTCTTGTTTACTTTGTGCGAGAAGTTCTCATCAGGCGAGTTCGGGAAAATCCGACCACCGCCGCGCCACAGAGGCGAAGACGACATACCGGCCCGAGCGCGGCCAGTGCCCTTTTGGCGCCATGGCTTTTTAGTCGTGTGATGAACTTCTTCACGGTCTTTTTGCTTACGGTTACCGCTGCGAGCGTTCGCCTGGTAAGCAACTACGACCTGGTGAATCAGAGCTTCGTTGTAGTCGCGGCCGAAAATGGTATCCGGAGCAGCAACGTTCGAAGCAGCTTGACCTTGGTCATTCAGGAGCTTGAGTTCCATGAATTAGGCTCCCTTCTTAGCTTTGATTTTGATCGCAGGGCTGACCACAACCTGGCCGTTCTTCGCACCTGGAACCGCACCCTTGACCAGCAACAATTGACGTTCAGCATCAACACGTGCGATTTCGAGGTTTTGCGTGGTTACAGTAACGTCACCCATGTGACCGGTCATGCGCTTACCAGGGAAAACACGACCTGGATCCTGCGCCATACCGATGGAACCTGGAACATTATGCGAACGCGAGTTACCGTGGGTAGCACGACCGGATGCGAAATTGTGACGCTTGATAGTACCAGCGTAACCCTTACCGATCGACACACCTTGAACGTCAACCTTTTGACCGACTTCGAACAGGCTGGCAGCGATAACTTCGCCGGCCTTCAGCTCGGAAGCCTTGGTTGAATCAATGCGGAATTCTCTGAGGATGGAACCAGCCTCAACGCCAGCTTTGGCGTAGTGACCAGCGGCGGCTTTAGTCACGCGTGAAGCGCGACGCGAACCGAATGCAACTTGAACAGCGGTATAACCGTCTGTTTCAGGCGTTTTGATTTGGGTCACGCGGTTGTTCGACACGTCCAGCACGGTTACAGGGATCGAATCCCCATCTTCCGTGAAGATGCGCATCATTCCAACCTTGCGACCAACAAGGCCTAAGCTCATTGTTTTTCTCCATTCCCGCCTACGATTGGGCAGGGCTGATGTTTGTACAACTAAAATAAATGCGATTGCATGAGGCCAAAGCAGCCGCAATCGCACCGAAGCCGATCAGTATAACCGGGTAAATTTTTATTTGCAAGACCATCTTTGTCGTGGTATGTCAAACATTTACCCGTTCAGACTGTTTTACAACACCGATAAAAAATTCGGGACAGAGCGAATCGCCACACCATGGTGGCTCATCGACTCTGTCCCGCATTGGTCTTGCTATTGTCTTGCTATTGTGTTTCTTGCTGTAAATTTATTATTGCAGCTTGATTTCTACGTCCACACCAGCTGGCAGATCCAGCTTCATCAACGCATCGACTGTCTTGTCGGTTGGGTCAACGATGTCCATCAGGCGTTGGTGCGTGCGGATTTCGAACTGATCGCGCGATGTCTTGTTGACGTGCGGCGAACGCAGTACGTCAAAACGCTGGATACGTGTTGGCAAAGGCACTGGACCTTTGACAACTGCACCGGAGCGCTTGGCTGTATCGACGATTTCCTGAGCCGATTGGTCGATCAGTTTGTAGTCGAACGCCTTCAGGCGGATGCGGATTTTTTGGTTAGGAGCTGACATGATTTTCCTTAAAAGAACGAACCGTGGGTGACAGCCACCCACGGTATATTGTTACACTGACAAACCACCGAAGCGGCCTGCCTATTGCACTAAAAGCTTGCTATTACGTATTACGCGTCAGCCAGGATCTTAGCAACAACGCCTGCACCAACAGTACGGCCACCTTCGCGGATTGCGAAGCGCAGACCTTCTTCCATCGCGATCGGGTTGATCAACATGACTGTGATCGACACGTTGTCGCCTGGCATCACCATTTCTTTATCCTTCGGCAACTGGATCGAACCAGTCACGTCCGTTGTACGGAAGTAGAACTGTGGACGATAGTTGTTGAAGAATGGGGTATGACGACCGCCTTCGTCTTTCGACAGAACATAGATCTCGCCAGTGAAATGCTTGTGTGGCTTGATCGAGTTCGGCTTGGCCAATACCTGGCCGCGCTCTACGTCTTCACGCTTGGTACCGCGCAGCAGAACGCCAACGTTATCGCCTGCCTGACCTTGGTCCAGCAGCTTACGGAACATTTCAACGCCGGTGCAAACGGTATCTTGCGTATCGCGAATACCAACGATTTGCAACGCTTCGCCAATCTTGACGATGCCGCGCTCAACACGACCGGTTACAACAGTACCGCGGCCCGAGATCGAGAACACGTCTTCTACCGGCAACAGGAACGAGCCGTCAACAGCGCGCTCTGGTGTTGGGATGTAAGTGTCCAGCGCTTCGGCCAGAGCCATGATCGCTTGCTCGCCCAGTGGGCCGGTATCGCCTTCCAGCGCCAGCTTTGCCGAACCCTTGATGATTGGCAGATCGCCGCCTGGGAAATCGTACTCGGTCAACAGCTCGCGCACTTCCATTTCAACCAGCTCGAGCAACTCTTCGTCGTCGACCATGTCGGCCTTGTTCAGGAACACGATGATGTATGGCACGCCAACCTGACGCGACAACAGAATGTGTTCGCGTGTCTGTGGCATTGGGCCGTCAGCTGCCGAGCAAACCAGGATCGCGCCGTCCATCTGCGCAGCACCGGTGATCATGTTTTTAACATAGTCAGCGTGGCCTGGGCAGTCAACGTGAGCGTAGTGACGGTTAGCAGTTTCGTATTCAACGTGAGCAGTGTTGATCGTGATGCCGCGCGCTTTTTCTTCTGGTGCTGCGTCAATCTGATCGTATGCCTTCGCTTCGCCGCCAAACTTCTTCGACAGTACTGTCGCGATCGCTGCTGTCAGCGTGGTCTTGCCGTGGTCGACGTGGCCGATAGTGCCGACGTTGACGTGCGGCTTGGTCCGCTCGAATTTACCTTTTGCCAT